>JAGRHK010000508.1 GCA_020444985.1 Candidatus Competibacteraceae bacterium | reverse complement strand
CCGGTTGAAGCGCTGTCGCTGTATGCGGTATCGCCGATCCGGGTGCTGAGCCGAGCAGGAGGCAAGCGTAGTCAGGCGCTGCTCGAACCGGGGGAAGCGTTCGACATAGCGTTGAACCGAAGTATGGCGAGACGGTTTGGTCGTCCGTTCCGACTGAAATTGATCCCCGACCGGTTGTACTCGTTTGCGCGACGGGGCCGTTTGAGCGCCTCGATGGCGGTGGGGTTGCGGCCCGATGGCCGCCCGCTGTGCCTGCCCGGCATTGTGACGCCATTTGTGTTGGCGGGTCCTGCAGATGACTTGCGCGATGCCTGGTTTTCCGGCTTGGGTACGGGTACCGGCATGGGTTTCGGCTGCATCGAGGAGGCGGAGTTATGACGCTCTACGAATTTTTCGAGCTTCATGAAGACGCGCCGGTCATGCGCGCATTTGACGCCTTGCGTCAGGCCCTTAACCGCCATGTGACGCAGTTACCGGTCGCTACTTGTTCGCCGTGGACGCTGCGGTTGGGCAAGGGCGGGCTGAAGCCTGATGGCGGCTATTACGAGAGCGGGGAACAGTCGCTCTATCGGCATTGCATGGAAGTCGCCGTCTTCGCGGCCTGGCTGTTCTATCACGCCTGGCAGGCCGAGCGTCCTCCCTTTTCGTCCAAAACCGAGGTCGTGGCGGCCTTGCGGACGTTGTTGGCTATTGCCTTTGCCCACGATGCCGACAAGCTGCTTGGCGCGCGCTCGAAAAGTCCAAGATTGGAGGAAGTGCAAGCGGTCTACGCGCAATTGGAGTTAGGCGCGTGGACGGATTTGACGGTGGCCGAATTGCATCACGCCGTCAGCCTGGTCGAAAAAAACCGTGGACAGGGACAGGCGCTCTATAGCAGTGCGCGAATTGACCCTGTGACGCAGAAACTGGCGGAGCTGGTTTGTGAAGGCGATAACCTGTTGAGTCATGTGGCGAGACAGGGGGGTGCGGCGAGCGCTTTCGTCGAGTTGTTCAATCGGCGATTGGCTGGGTTACATCGTTTGTATGCCGTACCTGAGCAACCGTTGCGGCTGCTGCGCGTCCATCACCATCCCATCGTGCTGTATCGTCTGCAAAATTTTCTCGGGCGGCAGATGAGCGATGGCGGCTTTTATCCACTGGTGTTCGTGCGGCGCGGTGCATGGCTGGAGCTCAGCATTGCCGAGGCGATGGACGTTGCCGCCTGGCTGGATCGGTTTGAGGCGTATCTCGCTGACAGCGAGCCGTCACTGAAAGTCACGCCTACCACTGGCGCGGTCACTTGGTTCGGCGTGGGCAAGGCGGAAGATTTGATTGCGGCGGTGCGCAACGAACCCAGGCAGGTGCCGTTGTTGTTGCGAGTGGCCGCCAAGGATTGGGAAACGGTCGCGCCGCTGGTGAAATTTTGGGTAATGCAAGTCGGTGGGCCGTTCAGCACCACGCCGTTGAAAGGTCAGCGCTGCCCGGTGGTCAAGGCCAGCGGTGAAATTCCCTGCGATCATCCTTTTTGGCGAGCGGCCTGTCTGGCGGCGGTTTTGCGGGATCGTCCCGCTGCCGAGCGGCTGCTGGATGCGCAACAGGGCATCGTGCGCGCCAGCCTGCAACAAAATGGCATTATTCCAGCCGATTTGGACCGTTTGAGTCTGTGTACGGTCGCGGCGTTGCAAGCCTCGTTGTCGATCCATATCGATTTGCCGGACTTGTTGAACAGTGTGCAAGGGGAGTGGCCACGCTTGGAAGTCGGCGACCCCGGCGCCAATGCCATTGTCCAGCGTTTGAGAGATCAGGTTGGCCTGGGTGACGCCACTCCACAAGCGCCGACTTACCTCCACCCCACGCGCGGCGGGACCTGTCTGCTCTGTGGCGTACCGACCACGCAAGTGATCGAGAGCAACCGCATGAAACTGGCGGGCGTCAAGGCGTCCAGTTTCAGCAATCGCATCGGTCATACCAAGCATCTCTGGTCGGAGAAGGGCGACAATTTTGTGTGTCCTTCCTGCCTGAAAATCCAAGGTTTGTTGTTGGAAGCCTACCCCAGCCTGCGCAGTACGCCCCTGCTCATTGCGACTCCGGTGCGCCAC
>JAGRHK010000507.1 GCA_020444985.1 Candidatus Competibacteraceae bacterium | reverse complement strand
CAATAAATGGGCCGGGACTGCACGCCTCAATAAGATCATACTGCTCATCAGGCTTGCGGCTATGCTCTCTCTTTTGTGTAGAAATGATGTTTTCTTGACTTCGGCCGGGTTGCAATGTTCTCGCATTTTTACCACGCGCACCAAATAAGATTACCTCAGTAACATTTCTAAAATAGAACCCAACGCCCCGTCTGTCGGGGCCACCATCTTTTCTTATTTTGTACCAGATTAAATTGGTTTTATAAGTAAAGCCCCAATGGCTCATGACCTCCAGGCCTTCAGGAAGCAGTGCATTTGGAACCCACAAATAAAGATGAGCAGTATCCTTTACTATGGCTTCAACAGGTAAGTCTTTGATCTCTTGCAGGGTCATCGTTGGATACCGAGAGAGGCGCTTATGCTCTGGAGCCATTTTTCCAGTTCTGTTCTGAAACTGCCAAGGTGGATCAGCTAATACAGTGGAGAAGCGTCCTTTGCCTACTTCGTTCAATAAATCATCAGATGCGCTCATTATTCATCCTGCTCGTATAGGGCTTTGGATATGCCAAATACAAGAATTGGGCATCCAGCTCCGCCACCGCCTTCAATTCGTGGGAGTAGCTTTCCCATATGGGTGGTTGATGCGCCGTATGAAGCCCCCCGGCCTAGCTCGTTAAATATGTCTTGTAGCTCGTCACAACGGGTAATGATAACACCAGCACTGATTGCTCGCAGGTCAAAAAGCAGTCGAAAATTATTTAAATCTCTGTCGTAGAAGGGGTCTTTGTTGTTCCATTCAATTTCGAGAGCCACGCGATTTCTGAAACAATCAATTTTGTGTGTCGGCGTATCCATCGTTGTTTCATCTACGACGACCTTGGTTGAGAACTCTTTTTCCACCCAGCCACGCTCATATAAGTATTCGTCGATAAACCCAGAAACCTTGGATTTTCGACCACCTGGGTTAGTGATCCAACTCTTGTAAAGTCGAAATTCTTGAAGCACTGACAGAATGTCGCTCCATTCGTCAGGGAAATCTTCTTTCAAAATTGCGCATGCATGCTTCCATTCATGGACTTCATAATTTTCCCTGATACATTCTGGCAACAACTCGATACTCATTTATTAACCTTGGGCAGCCCGTTCCAGGCGCAGCCAGGCTTCCAGCGTACAGGCCACGGACCAAGCTTGCGCTGGCGCGCCACGCGGATGATGGGGCGGAACGCCATCGAAGATTTCACTGACCGTCCCCAAGCCGGCGTCGCTCAAATGATCGCGGATCGGCTCCAGCCAGCGTTGCGCCTTGGCGGCGTCGCCATGCGCTCGATACTCGGCTAAAGCATAATGGCCCAGCAGCCAAGCCCACACCGGTCCCTGGTGATAGCTGCTGTCGCGGGCTTGCATATCGCCAATGTAGTGCGACCGAAAATCCGCATGGCGCGGCGACAACGACCGCAAACCATACGAAGTCAGCAATTCGCGACCGCAAATTCGCACGACGGCCTGCTGGGCAGCGCGATCGAGTGGGCTGTGATGCAGGCTGACCGCCAGCACCTGGTTCGGACGCACCAGAGCATCAGGACCTTCGGGACCATCCAGCACATCAAACAACCCCTCGCCATCGGGTCGAATGAAGCGGCGAAATCCCAGTTGCGTCTGATACGCCAGGTCTTTATAAAAGGCGGGCGATTGACCCAGGGTCTGGGCGCAATCGGCCACGCTCAATAGCGCGTTATACCAGAGGGCATTGATTTCCACCGGCTTGCCGATGCGCGGCGTTATGACCCAATCATCGATCTTGGCGTCCATCCAGGTCAGTTGCAAACCCGGCTCGCCGCATTGAAGCAGGCCATCCGCCTCGTCCAGCCCGATTCCGAAACGAGTTCCCGCCACATGCCAGGCAATGATTTCCTGCAAAACTGGGAAAGCCTCGGCTAAAGTCGCAACATCGCCCGTGGCCTCTAAATAAGCCCGCCAAGCTTCGATATACCACAGGGCTGCGTCAGCGGTGTTATAAGCCAGCGGTTCACCTGTGGCGGAAAACAGGTTGGGCAACATGCCCTGATCGGTAAAGCGGGCGAAGGTCAGCAAAATCCGGCG
>JAGRHK010000506.1 GCA_020444985.1 Candidatus Competibacteraceae bacterium | reverse complement strand
GACGTATTGTTTCAACGTCTCGACGAACGTTGCCCATCAACGTCGGCAATTCGTTTTGCCGATAAAGCACATCATATGCCACTTGATATAATATTTTTAATATTAATAAGTTATTATAAAAATTACTCTCAATCTTTGTGGTATGCGGTCGCTCGCTGCCCATCTTATTTGGTTATTGCACTCATTTGGTGCAATAATCAGCAGGCACACAAACCGCAAATTCCCGTTAAACTTATTTTTCAAAGAGCACACCTTAATCTCTGGAGAAATAGCGATGATTGATCCCAAGGCTATTGATGATCTGGCGAAGCGCTTTGTGGAGGCGCTACCCCCCGGTTTCCGGCAATTTCAAACGGACATGGAAAAGAATTTTCATGCGGCGTTGCAAGCGACGTTCGCCAAATTGGAATTGGTGACGCGCGAGGAATTTGAAGTGCAGCAAGAGGTGCTGGCGCGCACCCGGGCCAAGCTGGACGAACTGGAGAAGCAGGTGTCCGACCTGGAAAGCAAGGCGGGGAGTGGCGGCAAGCGGCGCAAGACCGTGGAAAAACCGGCTGAACCGGAAGGCGAAGAATAACTCGGACGATGCGCACCTGATTCGTGCATGATGCCTCACACCCTGAAGGGTTGCGGCATCATCAAGCACCGATAGGCACCAGTGCGTTTGCGGGCGATAAACCATTGAATCGCTGGCAAGCCAGTTCCTGAAAAGACTCAATTTCCATTGAGAATCGATATCACCCTCATTACCGATCAACAGGATTTGCATGTCGCTTGCCATTGTTTATACCCGCGCCCAAGTCGGCATCGATGCGCCGTTGGTCAGTGTGGAGGTTCATTTGTCCGGCGGTTTGCCAGGACTGTTCATCGTGGGTCTGCCGGAAGCGGCGGTGAAGGAAAGCAAGGATCGCGTGCGCGGCGCCATTCAAAACAGTAACTTCGAGTTTCCGGCCCGGCGCATTACCATTAATCTGGCGCCGGCTGATTTGCCCAAAGAGGGAGGGCGGTTTGATCTGCCGATCGCGCTCGGTCTCCTGGCGGCTTCGGGGCAAATTCCCCGCGACCGCCTGGAGCAATATGAATTTCTTGGCGAATTGGCACTCGGCGGCGAGCTGCGACCGATTCGCGGGGCGTTGCCGGCGACGCTAGCCTGCCGGGACGCCGGACGCACCTTGCTCATTTCGGGCGATAACGCCAAGGAAGCGACGCTCGTCAGCGGCGCTCAGGTGCTGGGTGCGGGGCATTTACTGGAAGTCTGCCGGCAACTGGTCACCGGAAATGCGCTGCAACCCTCGATTGCGCAACCCCGCACGCCGCTGGATACGGTTCTCGACCGGGATTTAAGCGATGTACGAGGGCAACACCATGCCAAGCGGGCATTGGAAATTGCAGCGGCTGGCGGGCACAATCTATTGCTGATTGGTCCGCCCGGCACCGGAAAGACCATGTTGGCCAGTCGCTTGCCAGGCATCATGCCGCCGTTGAACGAAGTGGAGGCCCTGGAAACCGCAGCCATCGCTTCGGTCAGCAATCAGGGGCTGGATTTGCAACAATGGGGCGTGCGTCCGTTCCGCGCTCCGCATCATACGGCCTCTGGCGTGGCGCTGGTGGGCGGCGGCGGGCAGCCGCGACCGGGTGAGATTTCTCTGGCGCATCACGGCGTGCTGTTTCTGGACGAACTGCCGGAGTATGACCGGCGGGTGCTGGAGGTTTTGCGGGAACCACTGGAATCGGGGCGGATTACAATCTCACGCGCAGCGCGTCAGGCGGATTTTCCGGCGCGCTTTCAACTGGTGGCGGCGATGAATCCCTGTCCTTGCGGTTACCTGGGAGATGCCGAGCGGCAGTGCGCCTGCGGGCAGGAACAGGTGCGCCGTTACCGGGCGCGGGTGTCAGGGCCGTTGATCGACCGGATTGACCTGCATATTGAAGTGCCTCGTCTGGCGCATCGCGTTTTGCGTGGGGATGCGTCTGAGGAAAGCAGCGCCACCGTGCGCGCCCGGGTCTGCGTCGCTCGCGAGCGGCAGCTACAACGCGCCGATAAACCCAACAGCGCGCTGGGTACGCGGGAAATCGAACGCTACTGCGCGCTGA
>JAGRHK010000505.1 GCA_020444985.1 Candidatus Competibacteraceae bacterium | reverse complement strand
AAAGACCGGAATCTGCGTGGCATGCAACAGACTGCGCCGGCTGTCGAAAGTTGGCCAAAGCTGCGCCAGCAGGAATGCGATTCCACCACCCACTCCCAGTCCAGCGACCAACACTCCAGAAATCAACAACGGCCGATTCGGCCCAGTTGGGTCGAACGGCACACGGGGCGGGTCGATGATGCGGAAGCGAATATCCTGATTGGTTTGTTCCGCTTCCTGGGAGAGTCGGGCGGTTTCCCGTCGGGCAACCAGCTCATCATATTTCTTGCGATTGATGTCGTAATCGCGATTCAAGGCAGCCAGCGCAGCCTCAACTTGCGGAATGGTATTGACCTGATCCTGTAATTCCTGATAACGCTTTTCGTATTCCGTCAGACGCGCCTTCAGGGAGGCAACATTCGCTTCTTCCTGAGCGAGCGTGACCTTGAGTTGCTGGTAAACCGGGTTGGCGTCGATCCCCGCTGGGCCAAAGCCCAATCCAGCGCCGCTGGCGGCAGCGCTGGCGGCAGCGCTGGCGGCAGCGCTGGCGGCCATGTTGGCCCGGTATTGCTCCAGTTCCTGCTCGCGTTGCTGGCGCAACTCGGCAATGGTCTGCCTGAGAATGCCGACATCAGGATGCCGTTCGGTATATTTGAGCAGCAACTCGTCAAGCTTTTGCTCAAGATTTTGAATTCGGCCATCAATGGGCAAGGAAGGATCGCTCGCCGGACCGGTGGGGCTAGCGATTCCTGGTTGGGGACCAATGCCAAAAGTCGGCTCCTCACCGCCAATCTGCATCAGCAGCGCATGACGCCGACTCTCCGCTTGGTTCAATTCCAATCTTACATTATCCAAATCGGCGCTAGCCTGCTGCAGGCGCGTGTAGTACGTCCCTCCTTCGGAGGGCATCAAACCAACATTTTTGATCCTGAATTCCTTCAGCCGATCTTCCGCCCCAGTCAAGCGGCTTTCATACTCGGCGATCTGTTTTTCCAAAAAGCGCTGGGCGGTATCAGTATCCTGACGAGTTTCGCCCAGCAGATTTTCCACAAACACGGTGACGACGGCCTGCACCACTTTTTTAGCCACTTGCGGATCGTGATCCGTAAAGGTGATGGTGTACAGATTTTCCCGTCCCGCATTGGCCAGCCCAATACCCTTCTGCAAGCCGTTAAGCAGGTTATCGAGCGCGTCGGCATCCTGGGCGCGAATATCCAGATCGGCGTTGCGGGCAATTTTCTCAAGGTTGGGACGGCTTAACAACGTACGCGTCATCAATCCAATTTGCGCATCCGGATTGACGTTCAACGCCAATCCCTTCAGGAGTGGGCGCAAGACCGATTGCGTATCCACGAACACCCGGGCGGAAGCTCGATACTGATCCGGCATTTGGTAGACAACCGCCCAACCAATGAGACAAACAACCCATAAGCAAGCCATCGCGTACCAACGGTTACGCCAGATGCCACGTAAATAATCCAGTAATTGTCCGATGATTTCTTGCATGGCTACACCTTCGGTTTTTTGCAGGATTCGCCGCGTTTAGAACCAGGATTCAGGAATGATCAGAATATCGCCTGGTAGCATGTCGACATTCGCATTGATGTCGCCATCGTTGAGCAAATCGTCGACGCGCGCCATGTATTCCTTTTGCTCACCGTCAACGATTCGCACGACTTTCGCGTTATTGCCATCGGCAAATTCGGTCAATCCGCCTACCGCGATCATGACGTCCAGCAAAGTCATTTTGCGCTTGTAAGCAATAGCTTGTGGTTTCGTGGCCTGACCCACCACGCGAATCTGCTCACTATAGGGTCCAATGCCGCCCGCGACGATCACTGTAACAATGGGCTGGCGGATATAGGTTTCCAGAGCTCTTTCCAGATCGCGCGCCAGTTGCGTAGGCGTTTTGCCGCTGGCCTGCAAATCCTCAACAAGCGGCGTAGAGATCTTGCCATCCGGCCGGACGGTGATCGACTGGGATACTTCAGGATTGCGCCAGACAAAAATCTGAACCTCGTCGCCAGGACCAATCCTATAGTTATATTGATCCGGTGAGGTGGTTTGAGAGCCATAGCTGGTTGATGCAGGTAACTGCTCGCCGCCCTGAAAAGAAGTGC
>JAGRHK010000504.1 GCA_020444985.1 Candidatus Competibacteraceae bacterium | reverse complement strand
AATGCGTTAACGGCACCCTCACGAATAATGTAATCTGGTAAAAACGATGCCATAAACGGAGAGTAGCTATTGATATAATTCACCGAAGCCGAATCAAATATCATCATGGGTGCTTGTAGAATCAGGCCGGAAACGCGGTCATTCTTCCTTGCCAAATGAGTTGCAGCGACTGCTCCCATCGAATTGCCAACTACCAGTGTGGGACAGTCATTACTGCCTGAAAGATGATCAAGTACAGCATCCAGAATCTGGCTATCGAGGACGCCGTAGCCAATTTCACCACCTGATTCTCCATGCGCCAACAAATCAGGAATTGACACACTAAAACCGAGAAATCGAAAATAGAGTGCCGAATTGATCATGAATTCCTTGGTCATACGAAAACCGTGAATCAAGATCACTTGCCCCCGATACAACCCGGTGTTTTTTCTTATTAGATGCAACTGAATCGCTTCTTCTTTACCGGCAGCATCTATCGTAACTTTATAATCCAATTTTGATGCATCTGTCAGAGGCTCCGCCGATAGATAACTAATGCAGGTCTGATTCTGGTCCAGGCAATAGTTTGAGTTTTGAAACCCCAGCCTTACGAGTTCGTCGCTACTTGCCAAATGTTCATAGCTAAAACTCTGCTGTCCGGAAATGTACTCCGAAATAGTTGCGGAACAGCCCGTTAAACCCAAAAGGCCAAACAATAAGATCAGTTTTTCTACACGCACTTGTTCAGGAACCCATGATATGGCAAGGCGTCGGAAGTGTCCCCCAAGCCAGCCTGAACTCGGGATTGCGCGGGACCATTATCTGTCAGCGGCAGGCGCGCCGGGCCGACAGCACCTCAGCCGCCCTCGATCAACGCCCGCGGTACCTCGTAGATCTCCGCGCCGTTGATCGTCACCGTCCAGGTGTCGCCTTCCAGGCTGCCCACTGCCTCGCGGTTGCTGGCATTGATATAGTCTTTCATGAAATTGATGGTGAACTGCTCACCCCCGGGGCTGAGCACCACGACCGAGGCCTGGCCCCCTTCCATACGCAGCACACCGGCGGGGCAACGGCCGAAGTCCTTGTCATCCCCGCCGCGGCAGCGCAGCAGCGCGGTGGCGTCGTAATCCCTGGTGGAGAAAGGCGCGGTCGGGTTGTCATCATCGTCGGGCTCAAGCGCGGCGGTGCTCCAGTACACGAAGACACTCTGGTCGGGGAAGCGGAAAATCTGCCCCTGGTCGCCCAGGCCACTTTCGCGTCGGACATCGCGACCTTCGCCGTCGCGGTAGTTGCCGGGGCCATCGCCCACTGGAGACAGCTCATGGGTAACGCCGTCCTCGCGGGCGATGGTGATATAACCCTGGCGCTGGGAAAACTCGCAGTGAATCATTTTCTCGGCGTGATCCTCCCCGGCGGGATAAATATCGCACCTGGCGGCGGTTGAATCCGCCGAGCTGGTTGTCGCCCACACCAGCGCCATCGCGCCGGCGACTATCGCCAATCTGTTCATACTCGCGTACCCGACTCGCTTGTGCCTGTACGGATTATAGAGTGAAAATTCCTTGCGCGGGGAATGGGGCCCGCACTCCCTGGCTAGGGGGCGTTGAACGGCGGCGACTGGCGCTTGAAGATGCCGTGCTGCAGGAAAAACACCACCTGCTCCAGCACCTCGTCATCCCACATCATAAGGCTGTGGCCGACCGGCAGTTCGAGAAAATCGGTCATGCCCGGCACGATGGTTTCGCTCACGGCCACCGTGCCATCGCTCAGCCCCTCCGGCTGTCCCGGAAGAAATGGCAAGTAGTTGGTGGTGCCGGCTATCACACCCAGCTGGAAACCGGCCCGCCCGAGCTGGCGCGGCACCGATTCATCCGAGGTGCCCAACTGGGCGACAGCCAGGGGCATGAGCGGCTGCAGCAGGGACAGGGAGTCAACGTAATCCGCCATCTGGCGGCCCTGGTTTGGCGGGCCCAGCATGACCACTCTTTGCAAGCCCGGGATAGCGTGCTGTTCGAGATACTGCCTGACCAGGATTCCGCCCAGGGAATGGGTGACAAAATAAATCCGCTCCAGGCGCAGCGCTGCGCAGCCGGCCAGGCCATCGCCCACCGCGATCCCGGCCAGTTC
>JAGRHK010000503.1 GCA_020444985.1 Candidatus Competibacteraceae bacterium | reverse complement strand
CATGAACCATCTGCGTCAGGAACTGGAGAACCTCGGTTTCAACCATTTATATCCGCTGCGCTTCCGAGTCTTGCAGGATGCAGTACGCCGGATGAGCGGTAACCGCCGCGAAATCATCGGGCAACTGGAAACCCGCATTCAAACGGGCCTGCATGAAGAAAACATCCAGGCCCGGGTCATGGGGCGCAGCAAACACCTGTGGGGCATTTATCGAAAGATGCGCAGCAAGCGCCTTCCCTTCAAGGAAGTCTATGATGTTTACGCGGTGCGGGTGATCGTTGAAACCGTGGATATGTGCTACCGGGCGCTGGGGGTCGCGCATAACCTGTACAAGCCCATTATGGGCCGGTTTAAAGACTACATCGCCATTCCCAAGGCGAACGGTTACCAGTCGCTGCACACGGTGCTGTTTGGTCCCAATGGCGTCCCCATTGAAGTACAAATCCGTAGTGAAGACATGCACATCATGGCTGAAGTGGGAGTCGCCGCGCACTGGCGCTACAAATCCGGCGACGATGGCCAAGGCAATCATGCCCAGCAGCGCGCTCGTGAATGGTTGCTCAAACTGTTGGATATGCAGCGTCGCGCCGGCAATCCGGTGGAATTCCTGGAAAGCGTCAAGGTGGATTTGTTCCCTGACGAGATCTACGTCTTCACCCCGCGCGGCGAGATTATCGAATTGCCGCGCGGAGCGACGGCGGTGGACTTTGCCTACGCCATTCATTCCGATGTGGGCAACACCTGCGTCGGCGCCAAGGTCGACCGCCGCCTGGTGCCATTGCGCACGCCATTGAGCACCGGTCAAAGCGTGGAGGTCATTATTACTCCGACGGCCCGGCCCAATCCGGCTTGGCTCAATTTCGTGGTTACCGCCAAAGCCCGCTCCAGTATTCGCCATTACCTCAAGCACTTGCAGCGCGAAGAAGCGATCCTGCTCGGTAAGAGGCTGCTGGAAAAAGCGCTCGCCGGCCATGCCACCAGCCTGAATGAACTGCCCTCCAAGCAAGTACAGGATCTGGTCCGGGAATTAGGTCTGGACAACTTCGACGATCTTTTAGCCGACATTGGGTTAGGAAATCGTGTAGCGGCGCTGTTCGTCAAACGTCTGTTGCCAAACGAGAACGAAATCACCCCGGCGGACGTGGGCGCCCGCCCCTTGTTGATCAAGGGCACCGAAGGCGCCGTGGTTAGCTTTGGCAAATGTTGCCGACCCTTGCCAGGCGACACCATCATTGGCTATCTGAACACGGGACGGGGAATCGTTATTCACCGCGACAACTGCAAGAATGTCGCGAGCTATAAGAAAAATCCCGACAAGTGGATCGAAGTGGAATGGGAGCAGCACACCAGCGTCGATTTTACTGCAGAGTTACGGCTCGATGTCACCAACAAGCGTGGCGTCCTGGCTACCATCGCCGCCGCTATTTCCGCAACCGATAGTAATATTGAAACTATTAATACCTCGGAGCGCGATGGCAACATGACCACGGTCCACTTGCTGCTCGATGTCCACGACCGCAGTCATCTGGCGCGAGTCATCCGTCAGTTGCGCACCGTACCGGAAGTGCAAAAAGTAGCGCGGCGAGGCTAAATGGCCTGAGTTTCAAGTTTTAGATCTCAGATTTTAAGTTTCAGATTTTAAGTCTATGGTTATTGGCGCTTTCACCTTCCGCCGTCAACCTCCAACTTCCGAGAGCTTGCTTATGTCCCGCGAAATTATTAACACGGATCAAGCCCCTGCCGCCATTGGCACTTATTCGCAAGCCGTCAAAGTGGGCGATACGGTTTATCTTTCGGGTCAGATTCCCCTTGATCCGGTGACCATGCAATTAGTGGAGGACGGCATGGAGGGGCAAATTCGCCGGGTATTCGACAATTTGGCGGCGGTGGCCCGCGCCAGTGGCGGCAGCCTGGCGGATACGGTCAAGCTCAATGTCTTCCTAATCGATCTTGGCCATTTTGCGCTGGTGAATCAAATCATGGCCGAATATTTCCACGAACCTTATCCGGCGCGGGCAGCAATTGGCGTCGCGGCGCTGCCGCGCGGCGCACAAGTGGAAATGGATGCAGTGCTTGTGCTCAGCGCATAGTATCGACCGGAGAAGCC
>JAGRHK010000502.1 GCA_020444985.1 Candidatus Competibacteraceae bacterium | reverse complement strand
CCCTACAATGGCTATCTGGAAATTTGGTTGCAGCGTGTAACCCAACCGAAGGCTGTGGGGATCAAATTCGAAAGCTCAGAACCAATTTGCAAGATTGTAAATGGCGAAAAAGCACAACTTTGGGAGAACGGGTGGATCGTAAGCGAAACGTTGAAGCAAGCCCTGGATGTGTCGAAAATCGTTGTGGCGACCGTCGATGATGAGAGCGAAGTAGTTCTTCCGGAAGAAGTCAAATTGTTCAAAGAGAATGCGTGGGCTTACTAGGCGCCGTGCGGATAACGCCGAAAATCGCTGCAGGGGACGTTTGACCCGTCGCCTATTTTTGCTACCGTAAAAACGGCCGCTGCCTCAAACGCCCTTGAGTTCAAGCGTCAGACTCTTAACCGTAGTGAGGAAAGAATAGCCGTGTAGGTGGGGTTGCCGTCTTTTTGGCAACCCAACAGGCTCGGTTTAGAAAGATGTTGAGTTACCTGCGTCAACCTAACCCGCACAAGTTCGCAACCAGACCCGCATTCTGCGCAATTGATCGGCATCGGCAGAATCCGGCAACAACGTCAACGACCGGCGTTGGCCGTTCTCCAACCGGAAATTCACGATAATCACATGAGGATGGGCATAGCCGCTGATCAGTTGGCCTGAATACCGGCGACCATCCCCGGTCGCCAGTTGCCAACGCGCATCCAGCCATTCCAGCCGGGCGATAAACCAGCGTCCACGCGGGCGCCCATAACAACAGACCAACCCAATCAGGGAAATGGCGATGCCCGCAATCAATCCCGTTTTGATCCACTCGGGGACATTGGCAACGACAACGGCGACGCTGGCCAGAAGATGGCCAACGCCGCCGCCTAACAGCAGAAGCCGCGAGGGACGCGGCTCAAGGACCACTTCAATCAGCGCCGGACTCGGCAGCGGGCGAAAGCAAAGTACGCATGACGTGGACGACGCGAGCAGCCGCTGCATCGCTAGGGATCGCCCGACCGAGCATGTAGCCCATCAACTGCGTATCCTGAAGCTCCAGTAATTCGGCAAACGCCTGTTGCTCTTCGGCGGGCGCTTGGGGATAAAACTGCTCCAGATAGCCCAAAGTCAGCAGGTCCATTTCCTTCATCCCGCGCCGACAACGCCAGCGCAGTTTGCCCATCAACTCATCCACAACAGCGATTTCCTCATGGTCACGGGACGTTGAAGCATTGCCGTCCAGTCCCCCCTTTTTCAAAGGGGGAGATGAACGTTTACGCTAAAGTTACCGCCGCTCGATCATCATCTTCTTGATTTCCGCAATCGCCTTGGCAGGATTCAATCCCTTCGGGCAGGTCTTGGTGCAATTCATGATGGTGTGGCAGCGATAAAGCCGGAACGGATCCTCTAGATTATCCAGGCGCTCGCCGGTGAACTCGTCGCGGCTATCCACGATCCAGCGATAGGCTTGCAGGAGAATGGAAGGTCCAAGATAACGTTCGCCATTCCACCAGTAGCTCGGGCAACTGGTGGAGCAGCAGGCGCACAGAATGCACTCGTATAACCCATCCAGTTTAGCGCGATCCTCTTCGGATTGCAGGCGCTCGCGCTCCGGCGGCAGCGTTACTGTTTGCAGCCAGGGCTTGATCGAAGTGTACTGGGCATAGAAATGCGTCAGATCCGGCACCAGATCCTTGATCACCGGCATGTGTGGCAGGGGATAAATCTTGATTTCGCCGGGGATGTCATCAATCGCCTGGGTGCAGGCCAGCGTGTTGACGCCGCCGATATTCATCGCGCAGGAACCACAAACCCCTTCGCGACAGGATCGGCGCAGGGTCAGCGTCGGATCAAGCTCGTTCTTGATCTTGAGCAGTGCGTCCAGGACCATGGGTCCACAGGCCGCCAGGTCGACTTCATAGGTGTCCATGCGCGGATTTTCGCCGCTGTCCGGATCCCAGCGGTATATCTGGAAAGGTCGGATGTTCTTGGCGCCCGCGCCGGCATAATAAGTCTTGCCCTTGCCGATGATCGAATTGGCCGGGAGTTTGAATTGAGCCATGGCGTCGTCCCCTTAGTAAGTGCGCTTCTTGGGTGGAATGTATTCCACCTCGCTGGTGAGCGTGTAGGTATGCACCGGCCGGTAG
>JAGRHK010000501.1 GCA_020444985.1 Candidatus Competibacteraceae bacterium | reverse complement strand
CGAGTCACGGATAACCTGGGCCATCTTGCGCTGTGCGTCGGTCAGGCGGGTGTTGAGCAGCACATCCGTCATGCCCATCACGCCGTTCATCGGCGTGCGAATCTCGTGACTGATGTTCGCGAGAAAAAGACTCTTGGCTAAATTCGCCGCTTCGGCAGCCTCTTTAGCTTCCACCTGGGCCTGCTCCGCCTCCTTGCGTTTACTGATGTCAGTTTGGAAAGCAATGAAGCGAGAACCGGAACTATCCTTGGCAGCCTGGTAGTAGATCGTCATTTCGACGGGAATCAGGTGGCCGTCTTTAGTTTGTTGCGCGCTCTCGAACTGGGCATGGCTTTGTTGTTTGATCTGTTCCCTGATTTCCATATAGCGTTCGTCTGAGCAGTTGGGATCAATATCCGAGACCGTCAACTTGCACATCTCCTCAGAGGTATAACCGAGGCGCTCAGCAGCGTATGGATTGGAATAGGTCAGGCGCCCCGTGTCGAAATCGACCCAAATGATGCCGATCCCCACCTTATCCATGGCGTATTGGGTATCCGCGATATTCTGGTGGACCCGTTGCAGCTCAGCGGTACGCGCTTCCACAAGTTCCTCAAGGTGCGCACGGTGCTGGAGCAGTTCATTGTGCAGTCGTTTTTCTTCCGTGATGTCCTCATAGATTCCGAGTACGCCAATCACTTCATTATTTACGGTCGTCAAGGGAGCTTTCGAAGTCCGCAGCCAAACTGTTCGTCCATCCGGCTTAGTTTGCGGTTCTTCGTAATTGATCTGAGGTATGCCGGAGTCGATGACCTTCTGGTCATCAGCGCGATAGAGATCGGCCTCGATTGCCCAGCTCATCTGGTAATCGTCCTTGCCAATCAATTCACTGGGATCATGTTTCCCGGCGTCCCGAGCAAAGGCGGGATTACACCCCAGAAAGCGCAACGCCCGGTCCTTCCAGAATACGCGCGTGGGAACATGATCGATGACCGCCTGAAGCAGGTTTTTGGACTCTTGTAGCGCTGTTTCTGCCTGCTTGCGTGCTGTTATATCCCGGGTCGAGCCGAATAAGAAGATCTGCTTATCCAGAATGACTGGCCTGACACTGAGTTCCACATCAAGCAGGCTGCCATCTTTGCGTCGGTGTGTCGTATCCACTTGGAAACGAGTATCTTTTTCAATTATATCATTAATTATATTGATAATTTCATCTTGATTGTGTACTGCTTCCACCTGGGCAAGGTTCATTCCGATTACTTCATCGCGCTCGTAACCCAACATGGTGCAGAAGGAATCGCTGACTTCCATGATGTTGCCGTCTGTATCTATGATGTGAATACCATCACTGGCGTTGTGCAGGAAAGTCCGGTTCTTATCGGCTTCCTGACGCTCAGTTCGCGCCGAGGCTTGGCGCTGAGATGCCAGCCGGTGAGAAAAATACAAACCAAGGGTGGTCAACAGGATCGTCAATCCAAAGAGCAGGGCCGCAATCATCTGCTCTATCCGGCTTGACACTGCGGTGATTGACCTCAAGAACGCATCTTCAAGGAGTGTGATCTCTTGGTTGATGACATTCAACGCGTGGATCGTTTTGAACACATCAGCATGATCCCAGTCACCTGTAGTAATCTTCTGATACAACTGATGCCCTAGAGAATTAAGTTTGGCTATATGAACATCGCCCTCGGCCCAGAAACGGATGGTCTCCTTCAGGAGAGGCGTTTCCCCAAAGTAACGATATAAACGGATCATTCCCGGTACATCTTTAGGGCGATTCCCTCCCTCGACAAAGCCCTCGAAAGCAGCCTTTACATCAGGCTCCGCCTGGTCGAGTGCAAGGCGGGCCTTCTGATCCCCCATTGGAACAGCGATGGCTTTAAGAAAATCCTGGTAGTCCGTCTCAGAATGGGAATAGATATAGGCTACAAGCGAAATGTGTGCCTGTTTCTGTCCCTTTGACCATCTGCTTTCTCCACCCATGAAAGCCCGCACCGAGGACATGATATCCAAGCCGAGGATCATCGAGCTGAATAGAACGATAATGATCAGCACAAAAGGCCAAACGGTTTGTATCATCAATCGATTAGCGGATTCAGTCGGGTGCCTGTTGCGCATAATAGAGTACCTGGA
>JAGRHK010000500.1 GCA_020444985.1 Candidatus Competibacteraceae bacterium | reverse complement strand
CGCTGCTGCGTTATTTATTGCGTTGATGGCTACGGCCCCGCTGTTTCTGAATGCCTATTATATCGATGTATTGAACAGTATCGGACTGTATGCCCTGCTGGCGCTCAGCCTCAACCTGATTCTGGGCGAAGCAGGACTGTTCAATATGGGTCATGCGGCATTTTATGCAATGGGCGCCTATACGGCGGCCATTCTCAATACCCGCTATCAGATTCCGATTTTGTGGACGTTGCCGTTGAGTGGCCTAGTGGCTGGATTGTTTGCATTAGCGATAGCGCGGCCCGTGGTTCATCTGCGCGGTGATTATCTGCTCATCGTGACCATCGGCATTGGTGAAATTGTCCGTATCGCTCTGGTCAATGATGTTTTTGGCATTACTGGCGGGGCGAATGGCGTCTTTGGCATTAGTCGCCCCAATCTTTTTGGCTTTGTGGTCCGCCAGCCACAGCATTTCCATTATTTGATCTGGGGTTTCGTGGCGTTGACCGTTTTCCTGTTTTATCGCCTCAAGCAGTCCCGGTTTGGCCGGGCGCTCAACTATTTGCGCGAGGATGAAATCGCCGCAGAGGGGAGTGGCGTCAATACGGCTTATTACAAGCTGGCAGTTTTTGGTCTGGGCGCGGCCTGGGCTGGCATGGCCGGAACGTTGTTCGCCGCGAAGATGACGATTATTTCTCCAGAATCGTTCAGCTTTTGGGAATCCGTGATGCTTTTCATGATTGTCATCCTGGGGGGAGCCGGCAATATGGCGGGTGTGCTGCTGGCATCCTTTCTGGTCATCGGCCTGCCGGAGCTGTTCCGGGAATTCGCCAGCGCCCGGATGCTGGTGTTTGGGTTGGTGATGATGGTGATGATGGTCGTCCGTCCGCAGGGACTGTTGCCGGCCAGGGGACGATGATTCGGGAGTGGCGAGCGATGATCGATACGCCTATTCATCAGGAAGCCCGCTATTGGTTGCGTCGGGCGCTCAATTATTCACAGGCCGATTTTCATCCCGATCAGTGGGAGGCGATTGCAGCGTTGGTTCAGCAGCGCCAGAAACTGCTGGTAGCACAGTGCACGGGTTGAGGCAAAAGCATGGTGTATTTCATCGCCATCAATGGCCGGCGCGACCACCCATCCAGAATTCGTTTTTTGCTCATTCATAGCTCCATCTTGCGCTTATGGCCTTACTCACTTTGCAGCACCTGACCAAAACTTTCGGCGGCCTGACCGCTGTCAAGGATGTCTCTTTCAGCGTTGACCAAGGCGCGGTTGTTGGGCTGATCGGTCCCAATGGCGCGGGTAAGACCACGGTTTTTAATCTCATTACTGGTCAATATCGACCGGATCAGGGTGAAATGATCTTTGATGGCGCACGGCTGAATCATTTGCGCACGCATCGCATCATCGCCCTGGGTGTCGCCCGCACCTTTCAAAATATTCGGCTGTTTCAGCAATTGACGGTCCTGGAAAATGTGCTGGCGGGTT
Organism: Candidatus Competibacteraceae bacterium; assembly: GCA_020444985.1. Taxonomy (GTDB): domain Bacteria; phylum Pseudomonadota; class Gammaproteobacteria; order Competibacterales; family Competibacteraceae; genus UBA2383. The sequence goes on along the minus strand of JAGRHK010000500.1, from coordinate 645 downwards.
GCCATTATCGGATGCGCGGCGGGATTCTCGGCGCGATGTTGCGCTTGCCTGCGCAGCAGCGTGAAGAACAGGCGGCGATGGAGCGGGCCTTGCAGGAACTTGAATTCGTTGGACTGGACCCGCAGGCGTCCACCGTGGCGAAGAATCTGGCTTACGGCGATCAGCGACGCCTGGAAATCGCTCGAGCGCTCGCGACCCAGCCGCGCCTGCTGATCCTGGACGAGCCGGCGGGCGGCATGAATGAGCAGGAAACCGCAGCGTTGATTGGATTGATCGGACGCATTCAGGCGCGAGACATCACCATCTTGCTGATCGAACACGATATGCGTCTGGTGATGCGCGCCTGTGAAAAGCTGGTGGTGCTGGAATACGGCGGCAAGATCGCCGATGGACCGCCGGAACAGGTGCGCTGTGATCCCAGAGTGATCGAGGCGTATCTGGGCGCAGAGGATGAGATGTAGGGTATTCTCCCACGAGAAACGATGTATTACTTTCCGGCCTTGCGCCGCCCGTTGTTCCGGGATCGTTCGCGTGAAGTTGAGGCGGGCTGGTAAGGATTCTCCCCACTACGAAACTCGATGCGCACCGGCGTCCCCCAGAGATTTAACCGTTTGCGGTAGACATTGGCGAGATAGCGCCGGTAAG
>JAGRHK010000004.1 GCA_020444985.1 Candidatus Competibacteraceae bacterium | reverse complement strand
ATCATTTGCTCGTTGCGTAATGCCTCTAGCTCTTCCCGGGTGCAATAGCAGTAATAAGCCTGGCCTTCGCGCAGCAGGACTTGCAACACTTCGCGGTAACGGTCGAAACGTTGTGTCTGGTAGAACGGCCCTTCGTCGTAATCCAGCCCCAGCCAGTTCATCCCTTCCAGAATGGCGTTGACCGCTTCCGACGTGGAGCGCTCCAGATCCGTGTCCTCGATGCGCAGGACGAAAACGCCGCCGTGATGACGGGCATGCAACCAGGAAAACAGCGCCGTGCGTGCGCCGCCGATGTGCAGATACCCCGTGGGACTGGGGGCAAAACGAGTCTTGATCATTTTGTCAGGCTGAAAGCTAAGAGGTTATGCAAATGAAGTTGGAAGTGCAGCGGAAAGCCCGTCAAAATTATTTTTCAAAGCTTTTTCGATTTAACCGGCCGTTGCCAGTTTGTCACTTCCTTGCGCGGGGCGCGCGTCAGACACAGGCTGTCGTCCGGCACATCACGGCTCACTGATGACCCAGCGCCGATGGTTGCGCTCCGACCAATGCGCACGGGGGCTACCAGAGAACTGTTGGAGCCGATAAAGGCGTCATCTTCGATGATCGTCTTATGTTTGTTCGCGCCATCATAATTGCAAGTGATCGTGCCAGCGCCGACGTTGACCCCGGAGCCAATCTCGGCATCCCCCAGATAAGTCAGATGGTTGACCTTGGAGCCGGGGTTGATGCAAGTCTTCTTGGTCTCGACGAAATTGCCGATATGTACGCCCGCCGCCAGGCGGGTTTCCGGTCGTAGACGGGCGAAAGGTCCAATCTGCGATCCCGGTCCGACTTCCGCGCCATCGATCCAGCAATGCGAGAAAATTTCCACATCATCGCCGATGATCGCGTCTTTCAATACGCAAAATGGCCCGATTTTGACGCGGTCGCCCAAGCGCACCGTTCCCTCGAATACGACATTGACATCGATGACCACATCTCGCCCAGTCACGAGGGCGCCGCGCACGTCGACCCGGGCTGGATCAAGCAAAGTTGCGCCTTCCCGCATCAGTTTTTCCGCCTGCCAGCGCTGGTAGTAACGCTCCAATTCAGCCAGTTGCCGGCGATCGTTGACCCCCTGGACTTCAAGCGGTTCCGTCACCGTGAATGGCTCGACCGGTACGCCCTCCCGCACGGCAAGCGCAATGGTATCGGTTAAATAATATTCGCCCTGTGCATTGTCGTTACGCAGCTCGGCAACCCAACGCCGCAACTTGGTCGTGGAAACCGCCAGAATTCCGGTATTGATTTCGGACAGGCAACGCTCCGCAGGCGTGGCGTCTTTCTCTTCCACAATGCGTTGGACCTGACCTTGATCATCACGAACAATGCGTCCATAACCCGCTGGGTTATCCAATTTGGCCGTTAGCAGCGCCAGCCGACCTTGTCGGGCCGCATCGACCAGCGGTTGCAGGGTTTCGGGCTGAATCAGCGGTACGTCGCCGTACAGCACCAGCGTGATCCCCGCCTCGTCAAGCAGGGGCAGAGCCTGCGCTACCGCATGGCCGGTGCCTAACTGCTCTGCTTGTTCAGCCCACAGTACGCTGGGTTCATCCGCGAAAGCAGCGCGCACTGCTTCGCCGCCATGTCCATACACGACAACGCGGGTTGCGGTGTTCTCAAGCTGGTGTGCGGCGGTCAGCACATGGGCTAACAAGGGGCGGCCGCCCAATCGGTGCAAAACCTTGGGCAAATCCGACACCATGCGCTTGCCTTGTCCGGCGGCCAGAATCAACACTGAAAGTTGTTGCATGATCACCTCTCCTGAAATAGTTCTTATTGTACAGAACGTCGTTCTTCAACAAATGGATAACAACTCTTCATGCCCTGAAGTTTCATTCAACGCAAGCGGTGCAGCGTGTAAAAACCTGCCCCCAGGAATAACACGGAGGGCAGCATGGCGCCGATCAGGGGCGGATAACCATACAACAGCACCACGTTGCCCAGCATATAGTTGAGCAGAAAAAATGCTAACCCGAGCAAGAGTCCGATCAGCAAACGCTGTCCAGCGCCGGTCGAACGTTGGGGGCCAAATACAAAAGGCATCGCAATGACCAGCATCGCCAAATAAGTCAAGGGCGCCAGAAGTTTGCGCCACAGCTCCAGCCAGTAGTTTTCCGCATCCAGGCCATTCTCCTCCAGATAGCCGACATAGATTTGCAGATCGCGAATGGACAACTCGCTTGGATCGGCGGCCAGCACTTCCAGAATTTGTGGGCTGATCGTGGAAACAAAGGTCTGATGCGCCAAATGCTCGGTGACAACCTGATCCTTTTTCAGAACGCTGCGTTCGATGCCTTCCAATAGCCAGCGCCCTCCTTGATAGCGCGCCTGTTCGGCGTGCAAGATGCTTTGTAATTGGGCGTCCGGGTTCACGAGGAATGCATGAATATTCGCCAAACGGACACCCGGTAATACGCCTTGGACGTGAATGAACCGCTCGCCATCGCGCGCCCAGAAACCACGTCCGCCACGGATAGCCAAGTCAGCGCCCTGGTCAACCGCGCGTTGTTCACGGGCAAACTGTTCCAGCGGGGGCGCAACAAACTCGCCGATGATGATGACCCCCAGACTTAACAACAATCCGGCCTGCAAGACGGATCCAGTCAACCGGGTCAGGGACAGACCGGCAGCGCGCATCACAATCAGTTCGCTGCTATTGGCCAGTACGCCCATGCCGAGAAGAGCGCCCACGAGCAAAGCCATCGGAAATAGTTCGTAAATTCGCTGTGGCTGAATCAACAGCAGATAGCGCAAAGCCGCCAGGAAGTGGTAATGACCTTTACCCACATCTTCCAATTCCACCAGCAAGCTCAAGAAGAATTGCAGTAGCAGCAACGCCAGCAACGTGACCAGTGTGGCCGTGGCGACGGCCCGGAAGATATAACGGTCGAGCAGCTTCATGAACCCCCCGTTCGACGTAGCAGACGCGGGAGCCGGCGCAAAGCATGAGCGCCGTATTGATAGTGCAACCATAATCCCAGGCCGAACAGCAGGAAAATGCCATGGACCCACCACAGGCCCAAACGCCTGTCTACGACACTATGGGTCAGCCAGGATTCGCCGACCCCGACCAGATTGAAGTGAATCGTATAGATCAGCATCGCTGCAACGATCCGCCCATAACGACCCTCGCGTGGATGAGCGCGGGCCAGCAACGGCGCCCATAAGGCGATCAGCAACAATTGAATTGGACTGTTCAGGCGCATCTGCAGCTCAGCAACATGTCCGGGTTCGCGAGAATTCAGCAGTTGTTTCGTCGGCAAGGTTTCCCTATGACGCCAGGCCTCGGTAGGCGACTGGGCATCGATGCGCACCCTGGCTTGTTCGAAGCTGAGCAGACTGTAATCACTGCGGCCCGGCGCGCCCCGGTAACGATACCCATGTTCCAGCACAAGATAACGAATGCCCTGTGCATTGGTATCCTGTCGGCCCCGTTTGCCGGTGGTAATGCTCAGTTCGCCGTTGGCTTCACGGGTCTGGATGAAAACGTCGCGCAATTCATGCTCTTCGAGCGCGCCGATGTACACCACATGCCGACCTTCCAGCACTTCACGAAAAGTTCCAGGCGTAAAGATGGAAATTTCGGCCTCCTTGCGCGCGCGATTGAGCACTTCAAATTGCCATTCCATGGTCATCGGCGCGATGAACAGCGCCAAGCTCGCCGTCAACAGCGCCACCGGCATCGCCAGCAGGAACACGGCGTGATAAACCGACAGCGGACCTTGACCACAGGCTGCCAGCGCCGTCATTTCATGATCGCGGTACAACCGGCCCAGCGTCAGCATGATGCTCAACAGGAACGCCAATGGCATGAGGAAGATCAGCACCTCGATCAATTGCAAGCTGAGCAGCAGGAAGATGGAATCGCGGGCCAGCAGACCGTTGGCGGCCTTGTTTAGATAGCCGGCCAAGCGATGGCTGAACACAATGAGCAATAAAACCAGCACCGTCGCTAGCAAGGTTAAGCCGATTTCGCGGATCAAATAACGGTCGATGATCGAGGGCACGCTGGATGATTTCCCCTGTCAGTGCAATGGGTGATGCGCCGGTTCCGTGAATGTGGGCGTGAATGAAAGTAATGAAATTATACCCGGTTCAGACATCGGCGATCAGCCCGTTCTCGACCGCAAGTCCCGGTACGCGGGATTGCAGCCATTGCGGAACAGGCGCGCGCGATATTCAGTAGCCGATGTAGACATGATCGTTGTTCTGGATTAACTAAAGGTTTGGTTCGTGGAGATTCTCCGAGATCAACAAATCATTCAGTTCCTGATAGCGAGGAAAATGGGCGTCAAAACTGATGAGCGTGGCTTGGTAATGCAAGGCCGTCGCGATAATGATTCGATCTTGTGGATCTTTGGGCAGCTTCAACTTGTCGAAGCCATTCATCAAATGGTCATTCCCAGATCAATTCGGCCATGTCGAACCAGCCACGCCATTTCAAAACAGGAAATCGCGGACACCCCAACGGCATCAGCCTCTTCAATCAGCGTGATCGTCGACGCCGATAGCTTGCCTGAAATCTGATTAACCCACCAATGCCAGATATGGGTGTCCAAAACAATCATTCGTTGATGCCCCAGTCGGCTGGCGGAATCGAGGACATCACATCGCCGCGTTCTCTGATCCGGCCCGCAAACTGTGGCGGTGGCTTGCGTTTTTTGACCGTACTATCCGGTTGCGGATCATTCAGCGTGAGCACCAACACTTCTACCCGATGGTTGACGAAGGAAACGGGCAGATCAATGACTAAACGCGAGGAAGTCACCGTCTCAATCAGTCGCTGTACTTGCATCATATTACACCTGATATGCATGAAAAATTAATCATTGGGTACCCTTTCCCTCATGGTTTTATTCTGGCAAACAAGTCGCGCTTAATGCGCCTCATCCCAGTTCATGCCGGTTCCGATGTCCACTTCCAGAGGGACGTTCAAGTCAGCGGCAGCAGCCATCAAGGCGCGAATTTGCGCACTCGCGGTGTCGACCGCATCCTTGGCGACTTCAAAAACCAACTCGTCATGGACTTGCATGATCATGCGCGCCTCAATATGCGACGTTTGCAGCCAGCCCTGCACCGCCAGCATCGCCCGCTTAATGATGTCCGCAGCCGTTCCCTGCATCGGCGCGTTAATCGCAGCCCGTTCCGCCGCCTGTCGGCGTTGGCCATTGCGCGCACGAATCTCCGGCAGATACAGCCGCCGGCCAAACACGGTTTCCACGTAACCAGCTTCCGCCGCCTGCCGGCGAGTGTTCTCCATGTACGCCTTGACGCCAGGATACCGGGCAAAATAGCGCGCTACGTAATCCTGCGCCGCGTCGCGCTCGATTCCCAGTTGTCGCGCCAGGCCGAAAGCCGACATGCCATAGATCAGGCCAAAATTGATCGCCTTGGCGCTACGGCGCTGTTCGGCGCTCACCCGGTCCGACGCGGTTCCGAACACCTCGGCGGCGGTGGCCCGATGAATGTCCGCGCCGGCGGCGAAAGCGTGCAGTAAACCCGCATCCCCGGACAGATGAGCCATGATCCGCAGCTCGATTTGCGAATAGTCCGCTGCCAGCATCACCGAACCCGGCTCCGGCACGAACGCTTGGCGAATGCGCCGCCCTTCCGCAGTGCGGGTCGGAATATTTTGCAGATTGGGGTCGGAGGACGACAACCGACCGGTGCTGGCAACGGCTTGATGATAGGAGGTATGCACCCGTCCGGTCGTGCGGTGAATCTGCTCAGGCAAGCGGTCGGTGTAGGTGGATTTCAGCTTGCTGAGCGTCCGGTGTTCCAGGATTACCTTGGGCAAGGGATACTCCAGCGCCAGTTCCTGCAACACATCCTCGGCGGTAGAAATCTGGCCCGTTGGGGTTTTCTTGCCGGCGGGAAGTTTAAGCCGCTCAAACAGAATGTTCTGCAACTGCTTGGGCGAACCGAGATTGAAGCGTTCGCCGGCCAGATCCCAGGCGTGCTGTTCCAGTTCGCGTAACCGTCCGGCCAATTCGCCGCTTTGCTGGCGCAAAGCGTCCGCATCCACTTTGACGCCCGTTCGCTCCATGTCGCCCAACACTTCGATCAATGGGATTTCCAGTGTTTCGTAGAGTCGCCGCAGATCCGGCGCCGGCTCCAGGCGCGGCCACAGGCAATGGTGCAGGCGCAGGGTGACATTGGCGTCTTCGGCAGCGTAGGGTCCGGCTTGCTCCAGCGGCACTTCATTGAACGTCAACTGCTTCGCGCCCTTGCCGGCAACGTCTTCATAATGGATGGTGCGCAGATTTAAATGCCGTTCCGCCAGGGAATCGAGATCATGACGAGTGGTGGAGTCCAGTACGTAAGATTCCAGCAGCGTGTCATGGCGGATGCCGCGCAAGGCAATGCCGTGGTTGGCGAGAACGTGCCGGTCGTACTTGAGATGCTGCCCGACTTTGGCCCGTTCGGGATTTTCCAGCAGGGGACGCAGTTGTTCCAGCACCTGCTCCCGGTTCAACTGATCCGGCGCGCCAGGGTAATCATGGGCCAGAGGCACGTAGGCCGCCTCGTCGGGCGTGATTGCAAAGGACACGCCGACGATGCGGGCGTCCAGGTAGTTCAGGCTGGTAGTCTCGGTGTCGAAAGCGAACAGGTCTGCGGTGCGCAAGCGCTCCAGCCAGGTCTCAAGCGCGGTTGGATCGAGGATGAGGGCATAGGTGGGCGGTAACGGTTCACTCGCCTCGCCGGCTGGCGGGAGAGGCGTTGAGGGCGAGGGATCTGCGCTTTTCACCGACAACTCCCGCAACCCGGCGCGAAACGCATAGCGTTCGTACAAGGTGCGCAAGGCGGCGGTATCGGGCGGCGCTGGACGCAGATCATCGAGCGTGACCGGCAACGGAACCTGGCAATCCAGGGTCGCCAGGCGGCGGGACAGCGGCAATTGTTCCAGACCTGCGCGCAATTTCTCGCCGATCTTCCCAGAAATAGTCGCGGCATTCGCGATTAATTGATCCAGCGAGCCGTATTGGCCGAGCCATTTCGCGGCGGTGACCTTGCCTACGCCGGGTACGCCGGGGATGTTATCGGAGGTATCGCCGACCAGCGCCAGCCAGTCCACAATCAAGTGGGGGGGCACGCCGAACTTCGCTGCGACGCCAGCGACATCGGTGACGGTATTTTTCATGGTGTCGAGCAACCGGACCTGAGCGTTCACCAGTTGCGCCAGGTCCTTGTCACTACTCACGATCAGCACCGGCAGACCGCGCGCTGTGGCCTGAACGGTCAACGTGCCGATCACATCGTCGGCTTCCACGCCAGTGATTTGCAACAACGGTAGCCCGAGGGCGCGAACGCAGGCGTGAACCGGTTCGATTTGTTGCGCCAATTGGGGATCGAGCGGCGGCCGGTTCGCTTTGTAATCGGGAAACCATTTATGGCGAAATGTTTGGCCGGGCGCATCGAACACCACCGCTAGATAATCCGGCTGATAGTCGGCCAACAGTTTGTTCAGCATGTTCAGCATGCCGTACAGCGCACCGGTCGGTTCGCCGGCCCGGTTGCTCAACGGGGGCAGGGCGTTAAAGGCGCGGTGCAGCCAGGAGGAGCCATCGATCAAGAGCAGGGGTTTGGGCGTAGTCATCGGTCCGGGGAGTCCTGTAATCATAACTGATTGATCATGCTGGCCAGGCAGGCTGCGCCAAAGCCGTTGTCGATGTTGACCACGCCGACGCCCCCGGCGCAGGACGTCAACATGCCGAGCAACGCTGACAGTCCATGAAAATTCGCGCCATAGCCCACACTGGTCGGCACGGCGATCACCGGTCGCGCCGTCAGGCCGGCGACCACGCTGGCGAGCGCGCCTTCCATACCGGCGACCACGATGAGCACGCGCGCGCTGCGAATGGCGTCCAGCCGCGCCAGCAAGCGATGCAGCCCGGCCACGCCGACATCGTTGATCCGTTCCGTCCGGTTGCCAAACACTCTGGCGGTTTCGGCAGCCTCCTCGGCGACAGACTGATCGGACGCGCCGGCGGTGACAATGGCGATTGTGGTCTCGGTCAAGGTCCGTTCGCGGCGCTGGATGACCAGGGTGCGGGCCAGAGGATTGTGACGAATCTGGGGATAATCGGCCATGAGCGCTTCCGCCATTGCCGGCGGGACGCGCGTGGCCAGAATGTCGCTGTCGCCTTCCAGCAGGGCGGCGAAGATCATACGAACCTGAGCGACGGTCTTCTCCGCGCAGTAGATGACTTCGGGCTGGCCACGCCGCAGCTCCCGATGGGTATCCAACACGGCCTCGCCCAGATCGCGCAACGGCATGAGGCGCAACCGGTCCACCGCCCCATCAACCGCCAGTTCACCGGAACGCACCTGTTCCAGCAGCGTGCGCAAGATGGCTTCATTCATAACCGTTCACTGTGCCGTCGACGTCACGTTGAAACTGCCCATCTGGTAACCCTGCAAATCCAGGGTGATGTAACGAAAACCGCAAGCGGTCAGCGTTGTGGCCACCTGGTCAGTCATCTTTTCCTCAAGCAACCGCGCCTGTTCGGTTCGATCAACCTCAATCCGCGCCAGATCGTCATGACAACGCACGCGCACTTGCTTAAACCCGAGATCGATCAGCGCTTGTTCCGCCGCTTCCACTCGGCGCAGCAGTTCGGGACGCGCCTCCGTTCCATGGGGCAGGCGGGTTAACAGGCAAGCGCCCGCCGGCTTGTTCCAAACCGCCAGCTTGAGGGCCTGGGCATACCGGCGAATCTCAGCCTTGCCCAACCCGGCTTCCAATAGCGGGCTGCGAATGCTCAATTCCCGCAAAGCGCGTAGGCCTGGACGGTAATCTTCGAGATCGTCGCGATTCGTTCCATCGGCCAGCCAGGCGTAGCCTTCGGCGACAGCGATGGTTTGCAACTCGGCAAACAGCGTCCGCTTGCAACGGTAACAGCGGTCCGGGGGATTGTAGGAAATCTCTTCCGGGATCGGCCATTCCAGCACGTGATGACGCACGCCCAACCCAGCGGTCAAGGTTCGGGCCGCGCTGATTTCGTGGGAGGTCATGTAGGGCGTCTGCACAGTCAACGCCAGCACGCGCTCCCCTAACGCCTGATGCGCTGCCGCCAGCAGCAGACTGCTGTCCAATCCCCCGGAACACGCCACGGCGACCGACTCCATGCCGCGTAAGAGGTCGAGTAGATGTCGATAGCCGGCTTCGGCCAAGGCTGCGGTTGTTTCAGTCATCACGGTAGCGGTTCGCTCCACAAAGGGCTATACCGGCGGCGAGTCCGGAAAACATTAAAATGGAAAAACGGAAAATCGGCTCCCTGTGGCATACGTGAGCCACTGTGGCCGGTTTCGCTGGAGACCTATTCTATGAGCGCGATCCCGTTGCTCCAAGCTCCGTCCGTGCTACTTCAAGTCGCCGCGCGATCGTGCAAAGCGTTCCGCGCCGCTTCATAGACTTGGTGAATCGGCGCGCCGCAGGCTAGCGCCAGGCGCTTGCAGTCCTCGTATTCCGGCTTGGCGCGCAAAGTCTGCCCCTGGTGGCGGGCCAGCTTGATGGCAACCTCGCCATAGGGCGTCATGACTTGGACGATCTCGCGCGCCAGCGCAGTGCGCGTCACGGGATATTGGCGAACGCCCAGCGTTGTCGTCTCGATCAACAGCCGCTCAGTCAGGCGTGAAGCCTGCTCTGGAGAACCCAGAACGCTCAACAAAATACCTGGTCGGTTCTTCTTCATCTGCACGGGCGTCAGCCAGGCGTCCAAGGCGCCTTCGGCGAACAGTCGCTCCAGCACATGGTCGTAGCATTCCGGATTCATGTCGTCGATGTTGCACTCCAGAACACACAGTTCCTCCTCGCGTCGCGCTGGCGCGGCTTGCTCGCCCAGGCAGACCCGGAGTACGTTAGGGATGGGACCATCGCGATGACCCACGCCATAACCGATGCGTTGGATGGAAAAGGCCGGGCGCTCCACGAACTCGTCCACACCGCTCATCAGCAAAGCCGCCCCGGTCGGCGTGGTCGCCTCAAACGGAACGGCCCCCAGTCGCACTGGGGCCGCCTTGAGCAATTCCAGCGTCGCCGGAGCCGGTACGGGCAACACGCCATGTTCGCAATGCGCCATACCGCTGCCCAATTCCACCGGCGAACACAGCACCCGCTCCACTTTCAGCCAATCCAGTGCGATAACCCCACCGACAATATCCACAATTGCATCCAGCGCTCCCACTTCGTGAAAATGAATGCGATCCAGAGTGGTGCCGTGAATGCGCGCCTCAACCGCCGCCAACCGCCAGAATACGTCCATCGCCCGCGCCTGAATTGCGTCGGGCAAGGCGCTACGACCGATCAGCGTCTCGATCTGACGCAGGTTGCGCGGTTCCGGTTGCTGGGAATCGACGACGACATGCACCTGAGTACCGGTGATGCCTTTACGGCTGGCGCGGCCAATTTGCACTTGGTAGCCTTCCAGGTTCAGCTTGGCCAGTTCCTGTCGCCAAGCGTGGTGATCTACACCCAAATCCAATAGGGCCGCCAGGTGCATGTCGCCGCTGATGCCGGCGAAACAGTCGTAGTAAAGGATCTTCATGGAGCAGGCATTCACTCTTCAGGGAAAGTCGGTCCACCATTGGCGTTCTGACCACGCCGATGTTGTAAACCATCGCTTAGTTGATACCAGTCCACCTTGCGGGTCAACACCATCGCCAGCGCCAGGAAGCCAAACAAGGTCAGCGAGCCGGCCAGCAAGGCATAATCTTCCAGACTGATCAGCACATACAGAATGCCGAATACGCCGCCGAGCAGTGCGCCAAAACCCAGCCCCCAGCCGAGACTGCCCAGGACGTGGATCAGATAGTAACTGACGAGCGCAACGCAGGCGGCGGTCGCGACCGCATACGCCGGCGCAAAACCCAGATGTTCGGATAAAGACAGCAACAGCAGATAGAACAATACCAAGGCTGCGCCGGTTAACCCATATTGCAAAGGATGGATCGCCAAGCGCTTGAGCACTTCAAACAGGAAGAAGGCGGTAAAGCTGAGACCGATGAACAGCAGACTGTACTTGAGCGCGCGGTCGCTTTGCACATAACTGTCCGCAGGTTCGATGAAGCGCACGCCGATCAATCCCTCCAGATTCCGGTTACCGCGCAAATAAGTATTCAGCTGGTGCTCCATATTCGTCGCGAGTCGGGTCGTGGCCCAGGTCGCGGTGAAGCCTTCCGGCGTGACTTGGCGCGCTTCCGGCAGAAATTGCCCGAAAAAACTGGGATGTGGCCAACCGCCCTGCATGGCGATATGGGTCGCATCGCCGACCGGCGCGATACTGAAAGACTGGGTGCCGCGCAGATCCAGCGAAAAGGCAAACTCGGCTGTCCAGGGTTGTTGCGGGTCAACGCCTGGAATACGCGCTTGGATGCCGTTGACCATCCGCTCTTCACCCGTACCGGGTAAGAACTTCAGCCGCTGTTCCGCCCAGCGCAACGCCGGTGCGCGCAGGATGCCGCGTGGATCGCTGACGCCGACCATCAAGCGCGATTCGCCATAGATGATTTGCTCGTTCTCTCGGGGCTGAAGAAGCGCGCCTTCGGTGGTAAAACGCCCCTTGAAGGCGAGAGTGGCGCTGAACACGACGGCCTGATACAGCCCGCGCCGCATCGTCTCTGTGTTCAACTGACTCTGAATATCCAACTCAGCGGGCAGCAACAATAACCGGCCGGAATTGCGCTTTTCCACCTCGACCATTTTCTCTTCGTCCTTGTCCAGCGGTTTCAGGGTTTTGATGATGCGCGTATAGGGAACCACCAGCACCGGTCCCACCAACACCTGATCGCGGGCGGTGGAAGCCGCAATTTCAGTGATGACCCCGTCCCGCCGCGCCATGCGTTCGCTGACCAGGAAGCTGATTTGCGCCAAGCCGATGGCGAGCGCCAGCGTCACCAGGAAGATCAGGGCAATTTTGACAAACAGACCATATTTCACGGGAAAGCTCCTCTTGTCTGGAATGGATAGAGAAGAGCTTACGCAGCTTGTTTGTGGCGATGATGTGCGGAGGATGGGGATTGAGTAGGGATTCTGACTGGATGGCGGTTGCGCGCCTATTTCGTTCCCATCGCCAAACCTGAGCGCAAAAGCAGCGGTGCTGAATTCTGGATGGCGAAGTCCAAAACTTATGAGGCCGATTTCGCATGAACAATTTTTCTCCTTCTGATTTGAAAACCATCCTGCATTCCAAGCGGGCTAATCGCTATTACCTCGAACATTGTCGTGTGCTAGTCAACGGCGGGCGCGTGGAATACGTGACCGATCAGGGAAAGAACTCACTCTACTGGAACATCCCTATCGCCAATACCACGTCTCTGCTGCTTGGCACAGGCGCCTCGATCACGCGCGCTTGACCTGGGGAAGCGAGCGCCATGAATATCCTGCTGATTTCCCAGTGCAGCAAAAACGCTCTCACCGAAACACGCCGCATTCTCGACCAGTTCGCCGAGCGGCGCGGCGACCGAACTTGGCAGACCGCCATCACCCAGCAGGGTATGGAGACCCTGCACCGTTTGCTGCGGCAGACCGCCCGCAAAAATACCGCCGTCGCCTGTCATTGGGTTCGCGGCAAAGATCACAGCGAATTGCTATGGATTGTGGGCGACGCCCGCCAGTTCAACGCACAGGGCGCGACGCCGACCAACCTGACCGCACGCGACGTGCTGCGGGCGAACGATGAAAACGATTGGCATACGGCGGAAGATATTCGCTTGCTGGCGCGCATGGCGGCGCTGTTTCACGACTTCGGCAAGGCCAACCACGCGTTCCAAGCCAAACTGACCAGCAAGACGCCGAAAGCGGATGCCTACCGCCATGAGTGGGTATCACTGCGGTTATTCGAATCTTTTGTCAGGCAATGTGGAACTCATGATAAAGATTGGCTGACCCGCTTGACGGACTTGCCTGAAACAGCGCAGAAGGATTGCATCAGTGGCTTGTCGCGCGAGGGTCTGCAAAATGGAAGATTAGCCCCTCCATTTAGGAATCTACCACCACTGGCGCAAATCGTGGGTTGGCTGATTGTCAGTCATCACCGCCTGCCGACGCCAACCGCTAATACCCAACTCAACCAGCACCTGCTTGAGAAGATGCTCGATCAGATCGGAGCCGACTGGTGCGGCAGCCGACCTGACGAAGTCAACGCCAAGGACTGCTGGCAATTCAAGAACGGCTTGCCGTTCGGCAGCAGCCACTGGCGTCAACATATGGCCAAAGTCGCGCAAGCCCTCTTGCAACGCCCCTGCTTGAGTGATCAAACCCAAGCAGCCCAATGGCTGGGCAGTCCTTACGTCCTGCACTTATCGCGCATGGCCCTGATGCTGGCTGACCATCATTACTCGGCGCAGCCCAGCCATGCCAGGTATGGCGACCCACCTGGGAAGAAAGGCCAGGTGCTTTACGCCAACACGGGCATAAAAGATGGGAAGCGGGAACTCAAGCAGCGATTGGACGAGCATTTGATCGGCGTTGAGATCAGCGCCAGCCGCATTATGCGGGTGCTGCCGCGTTTGGCAGACGCCTTGCCGCGCATCGCTCGCCGTAAGACGTTTCGCGAGCGCAGCAAGGGACCGTTCCGTTGGCAGAATAGAGCGTTCGAGCTGGCGGAAAGCGTGCGGGAACCATCCAGTCGTCAAGGATTTTTCGGCGTCAACATGGCCTCTACTGGTTGCGGCAAGACGCTCGCCAATGGACGAATTCTCTACGCGCTCGCCGATCCGCAGCGCGGGGCGCGATTCACGGTGGCGTTGGGCTTGCGGACGCTCACACGCCAAACCGGCGACGCTTATTGCGAGCGCCTGCATCTCGGCCCAGAGGATTTAGCGGTATTGGTAGGCGGTATCGCCACCCGCGACTTGCATGACTATCAACGCAACGAGGAGGAGAAAGCCCGTCAAGCCAGCGGTTCGGAATCCAGCGCGTCGCTCTTGCCCGAATTCAATCATGTTCATTACGAAGGCAGCCTGGAAACTGGGCCGTTAAGGGACTGGCTGGGTAAAAACAGTGACGCCCTGCGCCTGTTGGATGCACCGGTGCTTGCCTGCACCATTGATCATCTGATGCCGGCGACTGAAGGCGTAAGCGGTGGACATCAGATCGCGCCCATGCTGCGCCTGCTGACTTCCGACCTGATTCTGGACGAGCCGGACGATTTTAGCATCGAGGATTTACCCGCACTCAGCCGCTTGGCGCATTGGGCGGGCCTGCTGGGTAGTCGCTTGTTACTGTCGTCGGCCACGCTGCCGCCGGCCTTGGTGCAAGGTCTCTTCTTGGCCTATCTGGCGGGCCGAACCGAATACCAGCGCAACCGAGGTCGACCGGGTGAACCCTTGTCAGTGTGCTGCGCCTGGTTCGATGAATTCAGCGCCCAAGCGAGCGAACACAACAATGGAACCGGCTATCTCGATGCGCATCGCCAGTTTGTCGATCAGCGCCTGGCTCGGTTGTCTACGGTGGAAGTACGCCGCCGGGCGGCGATCAAGCCGTTGCCCATCGCTACCGGACAGTCGCGTGACGCGATCTGTATCGAGTTGGCGGGGCAGATGCGCGAACACCTGCACGCGCTGCACCGTCATCATCACAGCATCGATCCGCAAACCGGCAAGCGAACCAGTTTCGGCCTGATCCGCATGGCGAACATTGATCCGTTGTTCGACGTGGCGCGGGAGTTGTTCAGGCTAGGGGCGGAGACGGGCGGCCACGTTCATTTGTGCGTTTACCATTCGCGCCATCCGCTGCTGGTGCGGGCGGCCATCGAGCGGGAACTGGACGCCGTGCTCAAACGCAGCGATCCCGAGGCCGTTTTCCAGCGGCCCAGCATCCGTCAGCGCCTCAATACCGCGCCCGAACTGGACCATATCTTCGTCGTGCTGGCTACAGCGGTCGCGGAAGTGGGGCGCGATCACGATTACGATTGGGCGATTGTCGAGCCGTCTTCCATGCGTTCGATTATTCAGCTTGCGGGCCGGGTGCGCCGCCATCGCGCCTGGGTTTGCCCGGAAGACCGGCCCAACCTTTATTTGCTGGATACCAATATCCGCCATCTTGTCGGAAGCGCCGACGGCTTGGCTTTTCTGCGACCGGGTTTCGAGAGCGCCAACTTCAGACTGAACAGCCATCGCTTGACCGCGCTACTCGAACCGGAGCAATGGCAAGTCATCAATGCGGCTGCCCGCATCAAGGAACGTGAATCGTTGATACTGCGCGATAATCTGGCCGATCTGGAACATGCCCGTCTGAAAGATTTGATGTTAGGCGCTGATGCCGGACAAACGCAAAAACAAAGCCCTGTGCATTGTTGGTGGATGACCCATGCGCATCTGAGCGGCGCGCTTCAGCGTCGTGATCCATTCCGCAACGATCCCTTGGGCCGCTCGTACTATGCGCTGTTGCCGGACGAGGATGAACGGATCAATTTCCATTATCTGCCGGAAGGAAGTCCTCCGGTTCCGGTTGGAAATCTGTGGCGAGAAATGACGGAAAACGATCTGCTCAAGGGACCGGGTATCGGGGCATGGGCCGTGCCGCGCTATCTGGATGCGTTACAGGAACTGGCTGATGCCCAGGCGATGGAACTGCTGGATTGCGCGCTGAAGTACGGCGTACTCGATTTGCCTGGTAGGAAGCCTGAGCAAATCTGGCGCTATCACTGGGCGCTGGGGTTTAGCCGGTATCGAGGGTAGTAACACACCATAGGGCGTAGAACATGAGTGAAAGTAATGGCACGCTGCCTTTAAACGACGACAGCAAACGCATTCAAGCGGTGATTCATCAGTTTCTACAAGACCGCCTCCAGCCCAAGCTTGATAAGCTCAAAGACGGTGATGATGAGGCGCGTCGAAAGCTGCTGACCGAGCACGAACCGCAAACCTGGATTGCTAATGCGGCGCGGCGCGTGAGTCAAATTCAGCAAGTAACTCACGCGCTTAAATTTACCCATCCCGACGCGAAGGGTTCCAGCCTTAGCGCGCCCGGCAATGCGCAAGCTGGCGAGTTTGTGATTGGTTCCCATATCCTTGGAGATGCACTGTCGCCTGATGTCGTCGGCAATGCGGCGGCGCTCGATGTGTATAAATTCCTGCGCCTCGAAGTGGACGGGCAATCGCTGCTGGATCGCGCCATTGCGGGCGATCCAGCCTTGGCGTCTGCCCTGTCGGACGATGCCGACTTGGCCGCTCAGTGGATGGCCGCCTTTGCTACTTTGCCCGAACCCAACGGCCAACCGGCCACCCATAAATTGGCCAAGCAACTTTACTGGCCGCTGGGTGAAGGACGCTACCACCTGCTCGCACCCTTGTTTCCGACCTCGCTGGCGCATGGGGTATGGGCGGGCATCCGCGCGGATCGCTTTTCCGACGAGGCCAAGGCAGCACGGGAAGCACGGCGTGAAAAACACGACCATCCGCACGGCTATCGTGAGTATCCGCAGTTGGCGATTCAGAAGTTTGGTAGCACGAAACCGCAAAATATCAGCCAGTTGAACAGCGAGCGCCACGGCGAAAACTGGCTGTTGCCCTCGCTGCCCCCCACTTGGCAATCGGACCCGGTCCGCCCGCCGTTTTTCACCGAAAGCGTCTTTTTCCGCCGTTTTGGCAAGCGTCAGGCTGTCAGGGACCTCACTCGAATTTTGCGGGATTTCCTGCGCAGCGTGGCGAAACCCGACCTCAACAATATCCGCATCCGCAACAAGCGCGCGGAACTGGTGGGCTATATCCGCGATGAATTGCTGCAATTTGCTGCTGAGATCCATGAAATCGATGGAGGTTGGAGTCAGGATGAACGCTGCCGCTTGAATGTGGCAGAACAATGCTGGCTCGACCCCAAGCGCGCCCGCGACGATGAAGTGTTTGCTGCTCGTTGGCGGCGCGGCGATTGGCAAGACGAAATCTGCCTGCGTTTTGGAAACTGGCTTAACGCCGCCATCAGCGACGATAAGAAGACGCCGATGGGTCAAGCGGAAGCCGAAGCTTGGCAAGCCGTGCTGGACGCCGAATTGCGCATGATCCGCCTGGAGCTGACCAACCATGACTAACCCATTGATCGACGCGGGCGGTTTGCTCATCCTGCCGCGCCTGCAAATCCAGAATGCCAACGCGATTTCTGGCCCGTTGACGTGGGGCTTCCCCGCGCCGACCGCGTTTACTGGCTTCGTTCACGCTTTGGAACGGCGTCTGTGCGAAGGTTCGCCTTACGATTTTGGCGAGGTGCGGGAAGGCTTTGACGGGGTCGGTATCGTCTGCCACGGGTTTCAACCGCAAGTCGCCCAGCCTGCCGGGCGGCGCACGCGGGTTTTTTGCTTGACCCGCAATCCGGTAGGCAAGGACGGCGCGCCGCTGGCGCTGGTGGAGGAGGGTCGCGCTCATTTGGAAATCACGCTCATTATCGCCGTGAAGGATGGGTTCGGCGAATATGATGGCGAGGAATTCGCTCGAACGGCGCACCATCTGGCGCAGGGGATGCGGCTGGCGGGCGGCAGCCTGCTTCCCGCCCGACCCGGTGAACGCTATGCCGCGCGATGGCAGGTCTTGCCTGACGATCTGGACGGGCAAAAAGACCTTTTTCGTAAACTGCGCCGTCGTCTGTTGCCTGGCTTCGTGCTGGTGCAGCGGGACGATCTTCTGGCGGAGCACTTGGCCGAAATCCGCGTCCATCAATCCGACGCCACCGCCTTGGACGCTTTGCTGGATCTTTCCCGGCTCAACATCGAGCCGGTCGGCCCCGACCCTGCCCAGCCGGAAGAAACGCTCTGGCAAATCCGTAAGCGGCCAGGTTGGTTGGTTCCACTACCGATTGGTTACGCGGGACTTTCGCCTCTTTACCGTTCAAGCGATGTCGAGAATACTCGCGATGACCACACGCCCTTCCGTTTCGTGGAAAGTCTGTATTCGCTGGGCCAATGGATTGG
>JAGRHK010000049.1 GCA_020444985.1 Candidatus Competibacteraceae bacterium | reverse complement strand
ATGTTGTCGGTCGGCGGACTGGCCGCCGGCATGGCGCACGAAATCAACAACCCCTTGGGGGCTATCTTGCAAGGCAGCCAGAATATCCTGCGGCGCATTGATCCCGCCATGCCGCAAAATCGCGCGGCTGCTGAAGCGATCGGCGTCAACCTGGACCGCCTCAACCGCTATCTGGAACAACGTCGTATTCTGCATTTTCTGGAAGGGATCCGCGAAGCGGGCGCGCGCGCCGCCAAAATCGTGGCCGATATGTTATCGTTCAGCCGTCACAGTGAATCGCGCTTTGCGCCCGTCGACGTCGAAGATTTACTGGAAACCGTGTTGCGGCTGGCCGCCAGCGACTACGATCTGAAAAAAAAGTATGATTTTAAGCGCATTACCATTGAGCGCGACTTTGATCCCGGTCCGCGCGCCGTGCAGTGCGACAAGACCGAGATCGAGCAGGTGATCCTGAATTTGCTGAAAAACGCGGCGCAAGCCATGGCCGAAGCCAGCACATGTACACCCACGATCCTCTTGCGCACGCGCTACGCCTCCCTCCACGCGCTCATCGAAGTGGTTGACAACGGCCCCGGAATGGATGAAAAAACCCTGAAGCGAATTTTCGAGCCGTTCTTCACCACCAAGGAAGTCGGCGCTGGGACCGGCCTGGGGTTATCGGTCTCCTATTTTATCGTGACTGAACAGCACCGCGGCCGACTCGTCGTGACCTCCAAGCCAGGCCAGGGCGCTTGTTTCAGTATACGGCTACCTCTGGGGCGGGAGGCGTTGCCATGACGCATTGGGTGCTAATTGTCGATGATGAGGAAATGATCCGGGAAAATCTGAAAGCCTACCTGGAGGACGAAGGATTTTGGGTCGTAACCTTTGAAGCCGTGATGCCCGCGCTGAACTGGTTACTGGACGGCGGTGGCTGCCGGGTGTGCATCATGGACATGCGCCTGCCGGATATGGACGGCAACACCGCGATCCGCACCCTGCACCGTTTGTATCCCGACATGAAATTCCTGATCCATACCGGTTCATCCAGCTACCATCTGCCCGAGGACCTGCGGGCCATGGGGTTGACCGACGCCAGCGTTTACCAGAAACCCCTGGGCGACATGGCGCCCTTAGCCAAGGCGGCCCGGGCGCTGGCTTTGCGGGAGAAACAGCTATGATCGCGCCTGCCGTGCGCATTTTGACCATCGATGATGAACCGATGATCCGTGAAATCCTCGCGACTTATCTGGAAGACAGTGGTTTCGAGGTCATTCAAGCCAGCGATGGCCGCACCGGCATCGACATGATTCGCCGGGAGCATCCTGATCTGGTGCTGTGCGACCTGCGCATGCCGGAAATGGATGGCCTGCAAGTGCTGGCGGTGGTCACGCGCGAATTCGCCGACTTGCCGATTCTGGTCGTGTCCGGCATGGGCGGCATGAGCGACGCTATTCAGGCGCTCAAACTCGGCGCATGGGACTACGTCACCAAGCCCATCGAGGATATGGCGGTGCTGGAGCATGCCATTGACCATGCGCTGGAGCGCGCCCGCTTGCGCCAGGAAAACCGTGAACATCGCGAACATCTGGAAGCGGTCAATGAGCAATTGCAACAGACCGTGCGGCAGTTGCAGGAAGACGAGGCGGCGGCGCGGCGCATCCAGTTTCAGCTGCTGCCGGAAAATAATAAACTGTACCGAAATTATCGCTTCAGCCGCCATTTGCTGACTTCGCAATACCTCAGCGGCGATTTTGTGGACTATTTCGCCATTGACGGCGATCACCTGGGTTTCTACATCGCCGACGTCTCTGGCCACGGGGTCTCATCGGCATTCGTGACTGTGATGCTTAAAAGCTATATTGGCCGTTACCGGGAGCTACGCCGGCAAAATCGCGATAAAGGCATCCTGAATCCCGCAGAAACCCTGAGCCGGTTGAACCGGGAAATCTTTAGTTGCCACATGGATAAATATTTGACCATGTTCTATGGCGTCATCGATTGGCCCAGCAATCAGCTCCGCTACAGCAGCGGTGGCCAGTTTCCTTTCCCCATTCTGTTTGACGGCCAGACGGCCCACTATGTCGGCAAGAAGAGCCTGCCGATCGGTCTGTTTGATTTCGCCAGCTATCAGAACGAGTCGATGCAGTTGCCGTCACGCTTCACCCTGGCCTGCATCTCGGACGGCATCCTGGAAACCCTGCCGCAGACCACGTTGCGCGACAAGCAGACGTTTCTATTGGATCTGGTCACCCACACCAAACTGAGCATCGAGAATCTGGTTCAGGCGCTGGGTCTAGACGAGTCAGGCTCATTGCCGGATGATGTGACCTTGTTACTGATCGAGAGGATGGTTTGAGTATGGAATCGGGAACCGCGTTCTACGTCAAACAGGGCAATATCTACATTCTGAAACTGGTCGGCGATATACGTTATACCATGGGCTGCGCCTTGGGCGATTTCCTGGATGCGCTATTCGCCCGCGCCGACTACGAGGACATCGTGGTCGATTTGACGGAAACGCAGTCCATCGACAGCACCAGCCTGGGTCTGCTGGCGAAGATTGCCAATTTCAACCGCCAGCATTTCGCGCACAAGACCACGTTGTTGTCCACCAATCCGGATGTCAATCAGGTCATGGACAGCATGGGATTTTACGAGATCTTCAATATCCGCGATACGGGCGAGACGATTACCGACGCCCTGCAACAATTGAATATCGAGGGTCCGTGCAAGGAAGATCTGACGCGGATCATCTATGAAGCGCACCAGACCTTGAGCGATCTGAATCCGCGCAATGAAGAAACGTTTCGGGGCGTCCTGGACAGCTTGCGTTCACAGATGGGCGAACGATAGAGAGAGTGCGGTCATGAGCAACGCATCAATCCCGGTGCAACGCTTTTCCGAGCTGCAACGCCAGTTCATACAGCGCTTTGCGTTTCAGGCCGGTCGCTTTGACCGCGACCGCGACCGCCCGACCTAACGGCAATTCCTCCATCAGCGCGGTCAGCAACCGTCGCGTCTCCAGCGTATCCACTTCATTCGCTATGGCCAGCGCGCCATGCGCCAGCACCACAAATTCACCACGGCAACGATTCGCATCAGCGCTCAGCCAGACTATCAATTCATCTAAGGTCCCGCCTTGCACCTCCTCAAAGCGTTTGGTGAGTTCCCGGGCAATGACTGCGAACCGTTCCTGGCCAAACGCCATGGCCAAATCGGCCAGCATCTCGGCCATCCGGTGGCTGGCTTCCAAAAAAATCAGCGTTCGCTCTTCATGCGCCAAGAGGCGCAGACGCGCGCGGCGAGCGGTGGATTTAGCCGGAAGAAACCCTTCAAAAATAAAACGGTCGGTTGGCAGGCCCGCTACTGACAGGGCGGCCAGTATGCTGCAGGGACCTGGAACGGGAATCACTTTCAAGCCCTGCTGGCGCAATTCGCGCACCAGCGGGAAACCGGGATCGCTGATCAGTGGCGTGCCCGCGTCCGAGACCAGCGCCAACGTTTGGCCTTGCCGTAAACGCGCAACGACCGGTTCCAGTCGAGCGCGCTCATTGTGCTCATGCAGCGAGAACAGCGGCGTCGCGATGCCAAAATGCGCCAGCAACTGCCCGGTATGCCGAGTATCTTCGGCAGCAATGCTTTTGACCTCTCGCAAGATGCGCAGCGCGCGCGCACTAATATCTTCCAGGTTGCCTAGCGGGGTCGCTACGACATACAGCGCACCCGGCTCAAGCGCGAAAGCCGACGGTGCATCGCCTGCGGGCTGATCACGGACCATGGATCAAGACTCTTCGTCGGTTACCGGTTTGGCCGTCAACTCCGTCAGGAAATCGGCGGCCCAGCGATAGGTATTGTTTTCTTCCAGCCGCCGCCGCATGCGAATCATCCGTTCGCGCCGCTCATCCGCCGGCATGTCCAGCGCCAGATAAATCGCTTCGGCAAACTGTTCGGTATCGTAAGGATTCACGATTAACGCATCCTCCAATTCACGAGCGGCCCCGGTGAATTCTGAAAGCACCAGTACCCCATCCAGGTCTGAACGGGCTGCGACAAATTCCTTGGCCACCAGATTCATGCCGTCATGCAGCGAGCTGACAATACTCACCTCGGCCATGCGCATGAACGTGTAAACCGTCACCGGATCATGCTGGCCCACCAGAAAACGAATCGGTTGCCATGAGGCGGTCTGAAAACGCCAGTTGATGGTATCTGCCAGGGATTCCAGTTCATTGAGATGATCCCGGTAGCGGCGAATATGCATACGGCTGGGCATGCCCAATTGCACCAGCGTGAAGCGTCCCCGATATTGGGGATAGCGTTCCAGAAGCCGGGCGACGGCGTTGAAGCGCTCCGGTAGCCCCTTGATGTAGTCGATCCGGTCGATGCCGACCGCGATGCGCAGGTTTTCCAGAGAATGTCGATCCCGGAGGTCGGCCAGGCGCTGGGCTAAGATGACCCCGGTTGGGATCGGCTGATCCATCTTGTTTTCGACCCCGATAGGAAACGGACGCACGCGCGCAAGGTGTCCCGAGGATTCAATGGAAAAATGGTGCCAGTCCAGCCGGGCGTCGATCAGCCGGTCAACGGTTTCCATAAAGTGATTGCAGTATTGCTGCAAATGGAAGCCGATGAGATCGGCGCCGAGTATGCCGCTCAACAGCTCATTTCGCCAAGGACAGATGCGAAATGTCTCCGCATCCGGCCAGGGAATATACCAGAACAGGCCAACCCGTAGATCCGGACGCGCTTCTTTGATCAAACGGGGGACGAGCGCCAACTGGTAGTCATGCACCAGCACCACCGCTGGATCAGAACCGGCTTCCTGCAGAACCGCTTCAGCAAAGCGCCGGTTAATGCGCACGTAATACTCCCAGTTGTGCGCGCGGAAGACCGGACGCTCATAGGCCCGATGGCACAGCGGCCACAGTCCTTCATTGGCAAAGCCATGATAATAGCCATGTTCTTCTTCACGACTCAGCCAGACCCGCCGCAGGACATAACTCGGATCATCGGGAGGGACCATCAACCGATCTTTCGCGTCCACCGTCCGCCGGTCGGCGTTGCCGGCCCCATGGGCGATCCAGACGCCATTGCTGGCCCGCATGATGGGATCGAGGGCGGCCACCAGTCCACCCGCCGGCGTCACCAGGTGCGGCTGACCATTTTGCAGTTCATGCAAGTAAGGCTCGCGATGACTGACCAGCAGCAGATGACTGCCGCGCAGGCAGTCGTTGAGGTGCGCGCGCCAGCGGGTGCGGGACCAGATCGGGTGGGTTTGCTGGGCCTTCTGCTGGGCTTGCTTTTGCGTCGCCGTTTGTTTCGCCAGCAGCGTTGCAGCCAATCGGTCGCGCTCGGTGGCCAGGCGCGCAACCGGTGGATCGACCGGCAAGGGCTCATCGATTTCGCCGGTACGCAATTGCCGCATCCATTCCGCCATTCGGTTCAGCGGACGGTCGTAGAGCAACCAGGCGCCGGCGACAACTGCGGTCAGAAGCAGCAGGATGATGATACCGCCCCAGAGTACAAATTGCTGACGGCGATTTCGGGCGCGCTCCATCACATCTGCTAGATCATGCACGACGGCCAGCACCCCTTCCGGCTGGCCCTCGGCAGTACGGATGACAGAAGTGACGATATGGATTTGCGTGGTCGGCGTTTCCAGCGTCTTGACTACATCCTTGGGTTCCAAGATCGCCTGGAGCACGGTCTGCTTTAATTCGCTGGAAAACCCCACAAGATCCGGGCTTTCAGCAATCAGACGCCCGTCGGGACGGTAGACGGCCAGACCGATCAGCGGTCGGTAACCTTCCAGCGTTGAACCCAGCGCCGCCGCCGCTTCCTTGTCCGGCAATTTTAGAATCGCCTGGATCGAATAGGCCATCTGATGGACCAGGATATAAGCGCGCCGATCCAATTCATCAAGATCGGAAGTACGTTCCCGCTCAACCTGGAGCCAGGCCAGGACGCCCATCAACAGGCCTACCAGTCCGGTAACCAGCAGCCCCATGCGTAGGGCGTTGGGTAGGCGTAGCGAGGTTTCTGAAGACATGATATTGTTTCTCGATAAGTTTTGAATCCTGGGTTCCCCACCTTTTAGCACTTATCATGACCCAAATCCAGGCAACTGACGTGACCAGCGAACGCCTGGTGAACGAGAAGCTCGTGTTTTTTCATACCGCGCCACAGGGTTAGCCAACATTGCAGCTTTTCCACACCAAGGCGGGTCTTCAGGGCTTTATGAAAATCCTCAAGTAACCACCGGGATCATTATTCGTTGCAAGACGGGGATGTTGGGATGCTTGACCGGGGTTATCACTAAGCGTGCGTGGCGTGGATCAGCGGTTCAGGCGTCGGTCGGTAAACCGGCTCGGGAAAAGGCCAGCCCTGGTGATGAAAATACGCAGCTAGCGTGTCGATCGCTTCGCCGGCGCTCCGGCTGGCCAGCAATCGTCCGCACAGCGCCGGGGAACTGGGAAAACCCGCGACATAGGCTTTGAAATGTTTTTTCAGGCTTTGGTCGTTTTTCGTGGTTTGCCAAAAACCGCTGAATTGCGTGATCAGATCCGCGAGCGCCTGCAATTTCTCGGCTTCGCTGCGGTCGGCGTGAGGCGCGAAAACCCAGGGATTGCCGAATACGCCCCGCCCGATCATGACGCCGTCCACCCCAAAGCGCCGGGCGTAGTCTTCGCCCTGTTCTCGGCTGTGGATATCGCCGTTACCCACGCACAAGACCCCGGCGTCATGCGCAAGGCGCGCAGCCAAAGCAATCTCGTCCCAGTGCGCCGGAACTGCGGATAATTCCTGACGGGTGCGGCCATGCAGCACTAATACGTCCGGTTGGGCGGCCAGCACTGCGCCGATCCAGGCAGCAGTTTCCATCGAGTGATAACCGATCCGGGTTTTGACGGACAGCGGCAACCCGTCCAGCCCTGCTTTGGCCGCCTGGATCAGGGCCTGCGCGCGGGACGGATCGCGAATCAACGCGGCGCCCGCCCCGTGACGCTCGACCCGGCGGTCCGGACAGCCCATGTTAATGTCCATCCCGTCAAAGCCCAAACGCCGAATGAGCTGCGCGCTGGCGAACATTTCCGCCGGCTCTGCGCCAAAGACTTGCGCGACGATCGGACGCTCGCTTTCCGAAAACGACAGCGCTTGGCGCAATGACGCCGGGATGGTGCGCGCCAACAACGCTTTCGTAGCCATGAACTCGGTATATACGACCTCTGGACGACTGTAGCGCAACACAAAATGACGAAAGACGACGTCGGTTACATCCGCCATCGGAGCCAGCACGAAAAAGGGTGGTTTCAGGTGTTGCCAGAAGTGTCGCATCGAATTGGAGTGGACTCGTGATCGGTAACGCCGTATCCATCGGCGGCATGAAGTGATTTTATCAGGGTTCCGGGAACGCTAAGCGACCGGACGCGCTTATTTCCTCCGCGAGAGACTCCGGCCTTCAGGGCGGGGAGGATGTCAATCCTATCTATATCAGCACTACGCTGGACCCTTTGGGTTTGGTGGCGGGCATGGTGGATAAACAGGGTGCGGCATGTTGGTTCTAACGGGCGTATTTCTTTGCTCCAGCGACACAGAGCACGGTGCCCAGCGTGATCAGCAGCATTGCCCAACTCACCTTTTCGTGTAGAAGCAGCGCGGCAAGGCCAAGCCCCATGAAGGGCTGAAGTAGCTGGATCTGACCGACTGCCGCGATTCCGCCCTGCGCTAAGCCGCGATACCAAAAGATGAAACCGATCAGCATGCTGAAAAGCGAGACGTAGGCAAGGCCGAGCCATGCCGAGGTGCTGACATGCGCGAAGGACGCGGGCAGCGCCAGCAGCGTCACCGGTAGCATGATGGGTAACGCTAAAATCAGCGCCCAACTAATGACTTGCCACCCTCCCAGCGTGCGCGAAAGGCGCGCACCTTCCGCATAACCCATACCACACACCACGATGGCCGCCAGCATTAACAGGCTGCCTTGTAGCGAAGTGCCCATGCTTCCCAGTGCGGCGTAGCTGATCACGAAGGCAGCTCCGACGACCGAGAAGAGCCAGAAGAGTGGGCGCGGATGTTCACCGCCGCGAAGTACAGCAAAAATCGCCGTACAGAGCGGCAAGCATCCCACGAAGACCATCGCATAGGCGGCTGTGACCTGCTGCAATGCTAGCGCAGTGAAGAGCGGAAAGCCGACCACAACACCCAGGGCAGTGAGTGCCAGCGAGGGTAAATCCGTCCACTTGGGTCGGGATTGTCGAAGTGCTAGCAACAATGCTGCACTGAGCAAGGCCGCAATGGTGGCCCGTGCACCAGTCAGAAAAGTGGGATTGAGATCGGTAACTGCAACACGGGTTGCCGGTAGCGAACCCGCGAAAATCGCTACTCCGATAAATCCGTTGATCCAGCCACTGGTTGTTTTTTCCATGAGAAATTCCTGATTGAGTTGGCTTACAGTAAACAGCACCACGGATAGCGAAACCAGATACAAACCAATACAATCAAAAAGAACTGTTATGTAAATAATTCCAGTACGGTTGATAAAAATGAAGCGAAGTGGCACGCGAATTCAGGCGGTGGTGGCGGAAATTCAAGCAAAGATCGCCTCCCGCGCCTATCTTTCGGGAACGCGCCTTCCCTCAGTGCGCGCACAGGCGAAAGCCATGCGGCTCTCGATCTCGACCGTGGTGGAAGCTTATGAACGACTGGCCGCCG
>JAGRHK010000499.1 GCA_020444985.1 Candidatus Competibacteraceae bacterium | reverse complement strand
ACACCAGCATGAAAGGTATGAATGAAGGCAGTCTCTTTATTGAAAGAGATTCTTGAGCTACAAGCCATAAAAAAACAAAAGCTTGAAATTTTCAAGCGACTCAAAAATGAGTATGAGCGCCTATCTCCAATGGCTGTAATTATATCACTCGAAGAGCCAGAGCCAAAATTTTCTGACCCGGGGCCAAAACAACTCAGTCATCTCTATCTATTATGTCCAACCCCACTCGCCAACCGTTACATCTCATCTACTTGCAAGACATGGCCATCAATCCGTTTACCGCCAGCGCAGGATCAGCCGACCTTGCCAGTTTGTCGCTGCTTTGAAAACGGTGACTCCACTGGCGCTGGTGATACTTTCCAAAGGCGGCGCCGATCCTTCCTCGCTGCGCAATGTAGCCTGAGCCAGTGGAGGCAACTCGATTACGCGCACGAGGGGTGTTGCGGTAGGGATTGTCAACCGTAGCGCATCGCCAACGGGCGTATCGACGAACACGGTCGCGGAAGCGTCGGTGACCACACCACTGCCCACCTGGTCCAGCGCTACTCGCGCCGCCCGGGCCAAGCGCGGTTCGCCAAGAGCTGGCGTCAGCACGACGAGGAAAGTATCGTCCTGGCGCAAACCGCCCGGTTGAATTTCCATGCGCCACAGGCCAATATCGAACCAGGGCTTAGAACTCGCGCCTTCAACGAAATTCACTCCATCCAGCTCCGTTTCATCGCCATCCGCTTCCACATAGTACTGATAGTCCCGGCCACCGACCAGGCGGATGACCGCATCTTCTGGCAAGATGCGTTGCACCGTGAGCCAACCACGGCCATTTTGTACTTGCGCAACGTCGCTGCCGCTTTCCAGAATGCCGTTATCGCGATGGCCCTTGAGGATGCGTAGTTTGGCAATTTCCGGTCGTTCTACCGTATGCAGCAGCCATTTTTTCACGAAATCAGGCTGCACCGTCCGTACCCGATCGCGGATCAACAACCGATCCTCATCCTGTAGGTACAGTAATTGACGCCGCACCTGTTCCACTTTACCGCCCCAACCGCCTTCATCATGCTCCGGGTTATTGTAGGCGGCGGTTAAGTCGGCAGCGAGGTAGGTATACTCACCTTCCTGATGTTCGAACCGCTCCAGCCGACCGCCTTCCAGGTGCAAACCTTTACTGCGACTCCCCAGCCAATCCTGAAGGCTGTCGATCACGCTACCGGTCGGAATAACAACACGCGGCCCGCCATCGGCGACGTTATCGTCGAAAAAGCGGTTGGGTCGGACCTTTTCGCCGGGACGCAGAATCAGCAGGGTGTTCTTGGCCACGCCGCGAATGGCGTAGTTGAGACGATTGCGTCCAAAGAAGGTGCCGTAAGAACTGCTGTTGATCGCCAGTGGCGCGCCCTTGAACAGACTGAAATGCCCGGCGTCGTAATGACCGTGATGGGTGAACGTGTCGCCGGCGCGGAAGCTGATGAAAGTGGCGTTCGGTGACCAGTCGGAATGGATGTAGGCTAAATTAAAGCTGTCTGCCCCGAACAGTTCGGCAGTGGGCAGGAGACCGTTGAAACCGGCCAGCGTTCCTCCACCAACGGGCGTGATCATAGGATCGTTGAACAGGTTGAAACCCCAGCGGTAATCACGGAAATAGCTCTCCCGGCCATGCAGGCGTTCCAGGTACAGCGAATAACCAGCCAGCACCGGATCGCGGGTGGCCTGGGCGATGAGGTCGATGACCCGTCGGGTTTCGTTATTAAGGTCCACACGCGGTCCCTCGTCGCCTAGACCCTCAATGCGTTGATCAGGACGAGTCGCATAAATCGTCCAGTAACCCACCCGACGTAGGGCTTTGCGCACCTGATCAGCATAGCGACTGTCCTCCAGGCCGTTCAGATAGGCGGAACCAGCCAAGGCGATCAGGAACGCACGGTTATTGATCCAGTAATTGTAACCTTCCGGCCAGCCTTCGGTTAGCGTCAGGGCTTTCACCGTTTCCAGGAAATGCCCTTGGGCGCGGGCGATCAGTTGTTGACGCTCCACGGAATCACTGGGGTCCAGCACTACAGCGCAAAGCCAGGCGATGGCAGCTAGTGAGCTACGGCCATGCCAGAGGGAGGCGGAGGACTCG
>JAGRHK010000498.1 GCA_020444985.1 Candidatus Competibacteraceae bacterium | reverse complement strand
ATGTGCGCACCGCTCTGGCTGAGGCTCCGCCGCCCAGAGTATTCGTCACGACGCCGATTCATTTACGGGCTTGTGTCGAGGCGCAACTGGCTTGGCCGGAACTCGCGTTTCTGATTTCGGCGACCGCGCCGTTATCGTCGCGTCTCGCTGAGCGGGCCGAGCTGATCTTTAATGCTCCGGTTCTCGAAATCTACGGATGCACCGAGGCGGGTTCCATCGCCAGTCGCCGCACTCTGGAAGGTGAGCATTGGCTGCTCTACGATGGATTTCAGTTGGCCGGTCATTGTCTGTTGGGCGCGCATTTACCGGAACCCACGCCACTAAGCGATGTCATTGAGGTAGATGGCGAAAATCGATTCCGTCTACTCGGTCGTCATGAAGATTTGATTAATCTGGCAGGTAAGCGCAGTTCGCTGGCCTATCTTAATCATCAGCTCAATGAAATCGACGGCGTTGTGGAAGGCGTTTTCATTTTGCCAGATGAAGCCACAACGGCGATGCAACGTCTGGCGGCGGTGGTGGTGGCGCCGAAATTGGGTGAACGGCAACTGTTGGCGGCGCTGGCCGAACGTCTTGACCCGGTGTTTTTGCCGCGACCGTTGATTCGAGTGGCTGAACTGCCGCGCAACGAAACGGGCAAGGTCACCCGGGACGCCTTGCTAGCCCTGATCACCGACCCGTCTTCATCCGTCAGAGTCTGCCATGATCCATGAAAAACAAAGTGTGATCCCCGCCGATCATCCCAGTCTGGCTGGACATTTTCCAGACCATCCTATTACGCCAGGCGTTGTTATTCTCGACGAGGTTCTTCAGGCGCTGGCCGATCAATGGCCTGGAAAGCGGGCCGTAGAGATGCCGGTCGTGAAATTTCTGGCGCCCCTGCGCCCGGAACAACCGTTCACGATTCGGCTCGTTGAATCGGGTATCCGTCAGATCCGCTTCGAGTGCATTCAACAGGAGGGGCAACTCTTGGCGCAAGGTTATTTACGCTTGGCGGATGCAGGTGCGACTGACGCGACTGAAGTGAAAGCGCAACGATCACGCGGGGAGTTGGCTTGATGCCGGTTCAGTCGTCCAACGCTGCGCGCCGCGATCTTCGCGCGGAGATTCTGCCTGCCGAACTTCTCCCGCTGTTCAATGATCGCTTCATTAAATCCTGCGACCTGATCGAGGAATATATTCTTCGACTGGCGCTGGGCGTTATTCGTCAAACTGGGCTGGTGGCCCCCCTTGCGGAAGGCGGGACGGCTCTGGAGATGGCCCACCGCGCCGGTCTTGCTCCGGGCGTGGGGCCATGGCTCACAGACTGGTTGTTGCGTTTGCTGGCTGAGCGCGGTGTGATCAACCGCGAACTGGAAGCGCCCGACCGCTTTCAGTCGTTGCAACTGCTTCCAGATCTGGACCCGGCTGAAATCGAAAAAGCGCAAGCGGCTCACGATGCGGCAGCGCTGCCTTCTTTTCAGTTGGCCGCCCTTGCCGCTCAAGGCTATCCGTCCGTCATGCGGGGCGAGGCTTCTGGAGAATCCATGCTCTTCGCCGCTGATCGGATGAGCGTCTGGTCGGAGTATTTCTCTGAAAAAAATCCGTTATATGCGATCAGTAACACCATCGGCGCACGGGCGGTTCAAGCGCATTTCCCGCATGTGCGCGGGTCTATTTTGGAAATCGGCGGTGGGTTTGGCAGCGGTGCTGCGGCGCTGTTGGACCGTTTTGCGGAAGCCGGCGCGACGAGTTGCATCGAAACGTATCGCTTCACCGAGCATGCGCCGATTTTTCTGCGTCGCGGCCAGCGCGCACTGATGTCGCGTCCTGATGTGTCAGGACGCGTGACGTGCACACGTCTGGACATGAACCGGCCTTTTGCCGAGGCGGGCATCAAGCCGGCGAGTCTTTCCGTGGTCTACGGAGTCAATACGCTGCATGTCGCGCATGACTTGGCGTTTACGCTCCGCGAGATATATACCGCGCTTGCGCCGGGCGGTTTGATGGTGGCCTCCGAGTGTGTGCGTCCTTTCCCCACACAAACGGTTTACGTGGAATTTATCTTTGCGTTGCTTGAGTCCTTTCGTTCCCCGGTCTTGCAACCCGAGTGGCGGCCGAATGGCGGCTTCCTGACGCCTGAGCAGTGG
>JAGRHK010000497.1 GCA_020444985.1 Candidatus Competibacteraceae bacterium | reverse complement strand
GACCCAATCTGGACGAAATCGTTGCAGCTCGCCCGGCAGCGGAATCCCCGCCAGCAAAAATGCCAGCAGAAAACTGATCGCAATTACCCAACGACCGGTCGGGCGCGTCGTGGTCATGGCCCCCAAACCGTAGCGACTGCGGATCCAGGCTCGGATTTCAGCGTTGGCGGGTCGCTTTCCAGTAACATGACTTCGCGGATGCGATCCAGTTGCGCAACCGGGCGGGCGATGATATGGGCAAATGGACTGCTGGGATCGAATTCCACTGCGGTGACGACGCCCACCGGATAGCCGCGTGGAAAGCGGCCGCCCATGCCCGAGGTGACCAGCAGGTCGCCCACTTTGACGTCTTCGTCAGCGGCCGCATTAGGAATATGCGGTAACTCCAGTTCCTGGAAATTGCCTGTACCGAGAGCCAGGGTGCGCACACCGGTGCGATTGATTTGAATCGGTAGCGCATGATTGGAATCGGTGATCAGAATTGCTGTGGCGGTCAGAGGATTAGCCTGAATGATCTGGCCGATGACGCCATGTTGATCCAGCACGGGCTGTCCGACATAGACGCCATGCCGCCGCCCGCGATTCAGCAAAATATGATGGCGATAGGGGTCGAAATCCACCGCCAGCAACTCAGCGATCAGCACGCGTTCCGGGGTATTCACGGCGGATTCGAGCAGGGAGCGCAACCGGCGGTTTTCCGCTTCCAGTACCGTCAGTTTCTGTAGCTGAACATTGAGAAACACCTGTTTTTCGCGCAACCGGGCGTTTTCCCCGAGCAGGGCGTCGCGATTGGCCAGATTCTCGCTTAACCAGTCGCGAGCATCGGTCGGCAGACGCACCAGATAATGCAGGGGATAGACGAGAGTCGAGAGCACGTCGCGCACATCGTCCAGCGCCTGGTAACGGTGATCGACTGTCATCAGCACGATGGATAGCACGCCCCACAGACCGAGTCGCAGGACGGCTGTTGGGTTGACCGCGAACAAGTAGCGGAACCGCCGGCTGGGCTTCAGAGTGGCCAATCGCTATTCAATGGCAAAAGCATCAACCGCGCGTTCGTCTTTGGCAATCAATTCCAGCACCCGGCCGCCGCCTCGGGCCACGCAAGTCAGCGGGTCTTCAGCGATGACTACATTCAAACCGGTTTCTTCGATAATCAATCGGTCAATATCGCGCATCAAAGCCCCGCCGCCGGTGAGCACGATGCCGCGTTCGGCCACATCGGCGGCCAACTCGGGCGGCGTCGCTTCCAGCGCCATTTTCACCGAGCCGACAATCGTCGACAGCGGCTCCTGCAGCGCTTCGAGGATTTCGTTGCTGTTCAGCGTGAAGCTGCGCGGTACGCCCTCGGCCAGATTACGGCCCTTGATCTCGATTTCGCGGACTTCGCTGGTGGGGTAGGCGCTGCCGATTTCATGTTTGATGCGTTCGGCGGTCGGTTCGCCAATCAGCACGCCGAAGTTGCGGCGGACGTAGTTCGTAATCGCCTCGTCAAACCGGTCGCCGCCGGTGCGCACCGCGCCAGCGTAAACGATGCCGTTCAGGGAAATAACGGCGACCTCCGAAGTGCCGCCGCCGATATCCAGCACCATCGCGCCGCGCGCTTCCTCGACGGGCACGCCAGCGCCGATCGCCGCAGCCATGGGTTCAGGGATCAGATACACAACGCGCGCGCCGGCGCCCATCGCCGATTCACGGATGGCCCGCCGCTCCACTTGCGTCGAGCCGCAGGGTACGCTGACCAGCACGCGGGGACTGGGATTGAAAAATTTGCGAGCGTGAACCTTGCGAATAAAATGCTGGAGCATCTTCTCAGTGACGGTGAAGTCGGCGATGACGCCATCCTTCATCGGTCGAATGGTCGAGAGATTATTGGGCGTGCGCCCCAGCATACGCTTGGCTTCCGCGCCGACTGCGGCGATGGTACGGACCCCGCGCACCGGATCCTGATTGATAGCGACGACCGAGGGTTCGTTCAGGACAATGCCTGCTCCTCGAACGTAAATCAATGTGTTAGCTGTTCCCAAATCGATTGAAAGGTCGTTGGAAAACTTGCCGCGCAACCATTTGAACATGTTGTCGAAAGTCCGGTTCGTCAAAAGGCGCTAATCCTAACAAGCAGCGGAGTTA
>JAGRHK010000496.1 GCA_020444985.1 Candidatus Competibacteraceae bacterium | reverse complement strand
CCATTCTTCCTTGCCAGTCACCGCCTGATAAAGCGCCAGATAGATTTCATAGTGCTTTCTGACTTCCCGATGCGTCACCTTGTGCATGACTTCACCGAATGGGGCGAAGTCTTGTTGCATGGTTTGATCGACCAGGATATTGCGGTCGGCAAGAAATAAAATGCGGTTTTTGGTCTTGGCTTTCCACAGCCGCCAGATGATCTGAAAAGCGGTGTAGGTTTTGCCGGTGCCGGTTGCCATAACCAGCAAAACGCGAGGCTGGCCCTTGGCGATGGCTTCGATGACGTGGTTGATGGCGACGCGCTGATAGTAGTACGGCTCCTTGCCGCTGCCATCGCTATGAAAGGGTTGTTCCAGCAGCTTGATAGCGGAAGGCGTCTTCAGTCCCTTCCACTGCTGATAGCGCAACCAAAGCGCTTCCGGTTTCGGAAATTCGTTGAGCCGCAGTTCGCGCTCAATGGGTTGGGTCAGTCCCGTGCGGTCGTGTAGGAGAAAACCGTCGCCATTACCGCTGATCGCAAACGGGGCATCGAGCATTTCGGCATAGGTCAGCGCCTGTTGCATACCGTGGCCTACCGAGAAACGGGCTTGCTTGGCCTCGACCACGGCGATGGGTATCCCCGGACGTGTGTAGAGCACATAGTCCGCTCGTTTCGGGCCACCCTTGATTTGCGAGTTGCTGATGCGGGCAGCAAGCGTGCCGCGCACCATTACCCGCCCGGCGGTCAGTGTCACTTCTTCGCGGAGTTGGTGCGGTTGCCAGCCCGCCTGCTGAATAGCGGGCGTGATAAATTTTGTGCAGATATCCCGCTCGCTAAGCTGATACTTGTCCATGCTCCTATTCCAACGCTAATCCCTTCTCAAGAACCTCCGAATTTTAAGCCTATCCTCGAAATAATTTCCTTTCAAAGTCGATGCGGATCAGGAACCGCCCGCTTTCGCATGATTGACCGCTGTGCGTAGCGCGATCAAATAGCTGTCTACCCCGAAACCACTGATCTGACCCTGCACAATTTCGGCGAATACCGAATGGTGGCGAAAGGCTTCGCGGGCGTGAATATTGGACATATGCAATTCGACGATGGGACAGGTCAGGATCGCCAACGCATCGCGAATCCCGTAGCTGTAATGCGTCCACGCCCCGGCATTGATCAGTACCGCATCGATTTGATCGAAATAAGCTTGGTGGATGCGCTCGACCATTTCGCCTTCGTGATTGGTCTGGAAGCTTTCGACCGCCACACCCAATTCTTGGCCAAGTTCGCGCAATTGGGTGTCGATCTCATCGAGCGTAGTCGTCCCGTACTGCTTGGGGTCACGCTTGCCGAACATGTTGTGATTGATGCCGTGGAGCATGAGCACTTTCATCGCGAAACTCCTGGAGCAGGTAGCCGAACAACGTCCGACGGTGGCACGAACCGCGCCCCCGTCGAACTGTGTTTTGATGGGGTGCTAAGAGGTGGTGTGACAGACCGATTTGCGCGTCGGCCTGAAGGTCTGGAATTATTGACGCTGTTTGGCAAGTTCTGCCTGGAGCGCAGCGGCGGTTTCAGGAATGGCTTTGGAGTATTTCTCGACGACTGGCGCGACTTTTTCCCGGAACTTGGCCATTTCTTCAGGAGGCAGTTCGTTGATCTCCATTCCCGATTCTTTCAGTTTCTCTAGCGCCACTTGTTCTTGTTCGCGCGCTAATTGACGTTGAAAAACGGTGACTTCGGCCACAGCGTCCTGGAAAAGCTGCTTTTCTTCGGGGCTGAAGGTATCCCACACTTTCTTGCTGATGATGACAGATTGCGGATTGTACTGATGGTGGGTCAGGGTCAGGTATTTTTGTACTTCATTCATCTTGTTGGCGTAAATAACCGTGACCGGATTTTCCTGACCGTCGATGGCTTTTTGCTCTAGTGCGGTATAGACCTCAGGGAAGGCCAGCGATACTGGATTGGCTCCCAAGGCTTCCACCCAGTCGATATTGATAGGGTTGGGAATGACGCGCAGTTTCAGCCCAGCAATGTCGTCCACGGTCTTGATCGGGCGCCGGTTGTTGGTGATGTTACGAAAACCCAGTTCCCAGTAACCCAAGCCAATGATGCCTTTCTCTTCCAATTTGGCATGCAGATTCTTGCCGAAATCGCCGTC
>JAGRHK010000495.1 GCA_020444985.1 Candidatus Competibacteraceae bacterium | reverse complement strand
GCCCTTCCTTGGGTGAGAAAGGGTGGCGCATGGCGTCGGGGTGGTTTGAAAATATGAGGCCACGACGCATTGAGGATGGCTATAGACCTACTCAACTGCGGGCGACACGATTTGTTGCGCTTCGGCGTCCTTGTCACGCTCGATCATGGCGTAAGCTGAATGATTGTGAATCGACTCGAAATTTTCCGATTCCACCGCATAGGCCGCCACGCGATCGTCCTGATTCAACCGGGCGGCGATATCGCGCACCATATCCTCGACGAATTTGGGATTTTCGTAGGCGCGCTCGGTCACGTATTTCTCATCCGGTCGCTTGAGCAATCCATATAATTCGCAGGACGCTTCTTTTTCAGCCAAGTCGATCAGATCTTCAATCCACAAAAAGCCATCGCCTTTCAACCGGGCGTTAATCGTGACATGAGAACGTTGATTATGCGCGCCGTAGCGGGAAATTTTTTTTGAGCAGGGACACAGGCTGGTGACCGGCACAATGACCTTGAGATTCATCGTGGGTTGCCCGTCGCTGATTTCGCCGATGAAGGTGACTTCGTAATCCATCAGGCTCTCCACGCCGGAAATCGGCGCAGCCTTGTTGACGAAGTAGGTGAAGGTCATCTCGATATGTCCGGATTCGGCCTCCAGCCGCTCGGTCATTTCCGCCAGCATGTCCTTGAAGGAGTCCACGGAAATCTCGCGTCCTGGCACATGCAGGATTTCCACGAACCGCGACATGTGCGTACCCTTGAAATTATGCGGCAGGTTCACATACATGTTGAACGTCGCAATCGTGTGTTGCTCGCCACCATTACGGTCGCGCACCCGAACTGGATGACGGATGTCCTTGATTCCCACCTTATTGATTGCCAAGCGGCGCGTATCCGCGCTGTTCTGCACGTCAGGAATGGGGATCACGGTGGACATGGCGGCGGAATTCATGATCAATGGCTTCATGCAATCCTCGATAGGAGTCAGAAATTAGGAATTAGGAATTAGGAATTAGGAATTCGCTATTCGCTCTCTCCTAACCGTAGCCGGCGTTGGCATCTCCATTGGATAATGAATCGAATCGTTAATTCCCGAGTGTTGCGCTCAACTATCGGATAATAGACGCCAATCAGCCAGTTGTTGCAGTACACCATCGACATCAAGGCCGCATTCGACCAGTAATTCCGCCCGCTCACCCTGTTCAACAAAGCGATCTGGCAGTCCGAGGTGCAGAATTGGCATCGAGATGCCGCGTCGCGCCAGGCATTCGCTGACCGCACTGCCGGCGCCGCCCGCGACGGCATTATCCTCCAGCGTGACCAATGCGCGATGTTCAGCGGCCATCTGTACGATCAGCGCCTCATCCAATGGTTTAACAAAGCGCATATTGACTGCGGTCGCGCCGAGACGTTCCGCAACGACTTCGGCGACCGCGACCCGATCGCCGAACGCCAGCAACGCGAGATCCTGACCCCGACGCCGAATCTCGCCCCGGCCGATCGGCAATGCGTGCATCTCTTGCTCGGGAACCACGCCCGGCCCCGTGCCGCGCGGGTAGCGCACCGCCGCTGGCTGATTGAGCTGGAAGCCGGTATAGAGCATTTGCCGACACTCGTTCTCGTCTGCCGGCGCCATCACGACCAGCTGGGGAATACAGCGCAGGTAGCTGTAATCGAAGCTGCCGGTATGCGTCGGCCCGTCCGGCCCCACCAACCCGGCGCGGTCGATGGCGAACAGCACCGGCAGATTTTGCAGCGCCACATCGTGAATCAGTTGGTCATAAGCGCGCTGCAAAAAGGTGGAGTAAATCGCGACCACCGGCTTGAGGCCTTCGCAGGCCAGTCCAGCGGCCAAGGTCACTGCGTGTTGCTCAGCGATAGCGACGTCGAAATAACGATCCGGGAAGCGTTCGGAAAACTCCACCAGTCCCGAACCTTCACGCATGGCGGGGGTAATGCCGATCAAGCGCTCGTCCCGGATGGCCATGTCGCACAACCAGTCCCCAAACACCTGGGTATAGGTTGGCCCCCCCGGTTTGGGCGGCTTTAAGCCACAGGCCGGATCAAACGCGCCCACCCCATGATAATCAACCGGCTCCTCTTCGGCCCGGGGATAGCCTTTGCCCTTACGGGTGACGACGTGCAAGAGGCGCGGCGCCTT
>JAGRHK010000494.1 GCA_020444985.1 Candidatus Competibacteraceae bacterium | reverse complement strand
TTCCATCTGACCCGCTAATCGGGCTGTCCGTTCGGGCAGCAGATGTTGTTGGCAATCCCTGAGCAACGCCAACAGATTGGGCAATTCCAACCGAAGCAAGCGTAAAGTACGCACATGATCCTTAAAGTGCTGCTGATAGAGAATCGACAGGAATTGTTCCATGGCAGCGCGCCAGCGTTCCCGCCAAGTCGTTCGCTGCTGAGCATCCAGTTGTCCATTCAGATAGCTGGATAGCGCTGGATTGATGCGCAGGTGCCCATAACCCTCGTCTTTGGCCAGGTTCATGGCGACCAGATGCTCACACAATCTGTCAGTAGGCTGTTTTTCAATTCCCCACGCTTGTTGCAGAACCTGACGGTTGATTCCATTCTTGGCAAAAGCCAGCAGAACCAATTTATCCCGGTCGCCTGGTGGTAATCGACGCAAAGCCAGCTCCAATTCCAAGTAGAGGGTCCACTGAAAATCATCGCCATGGCGATGTAGTAATTCCAGTCGGATGGAACGGAGATACTCCAAAGTGGCATGGATTCCCTGTATGCTGATTTCATGAGCCAGGCGGTGTAAAGCGCCGGGGTGACCACCCGCCAGCGCGACCAGTTTGCGCAAGGACAATAAGCCGTCATGCTCGTCAGCGGGCGGAGGTTCTCCGTTGGCAATCAGGATGCGTCCAATCAGGGTAATCGCATCATCGTCATCCAGGGGACCCAGGACCATTTCTTTCCACGGCGCGGCAAAGGAAGGAGGGCCAAGTCGTCCCATGGACAGTAGCCGTAAATTCGCCCATTCATCCAGTAATTTTTTCCAGAACCGCTCAAGCGCTTCATCATGTTCCGGAGGCCACTCTTCAATTTGGTCCAGAATGATCAAAGTGGGTTGATCGTGCAGAGTTTGCCAGAGATGGTCCACAGCCTGCCAAATTCCCGGATAACGCCCGACCGTCCAGTATTGACCATTGGGTAATAGTTGCTGGCCCAAGCGTTCCACCAAAGTGGGGAACTCGCTGACGTCATCATCTTGCAGATAGGCGACATGCCGGTAACGCCCGCAACGCACCAGCCATCTGGCCAAAGCGACCGCCGTCGCGGTTTTGCCAGCACCACTCGGTCCCCGAATAAAAATTGCTGAATAATAATCAAACAGTCGTTCCATGCTTAGCAAGTTGCGACTGCGCCCGATAAAACCCGTAGGGGGAAGTTCGGGCAGCACACCTAACGAACCAATGGTGCTTTGTCCAAGCAACCGGCGCCAGAACTCTAAAGGGGGACGCAACGCCAATCGGGAATCATGACTGCCCAAGTATAATTGAACAGCAAACCAATCTCGCAGGTGTACCCCTCCTCCCCCCAATCCCTGGGTACGGTAGGTGTCACTGGCGAGCCGTCGTTGACTCGCGAACACGGCTTGGGCGATGCGGGCGCCGCGCAATAATTCTTCGTAAAATGTGTTCCAAAATCGTCGTAGCGCCTCTGCGGAGGCTTCAGGATGAAGAATAATCACTGCCGCGATCCCGGTGGCCAATAGCGTCGTCGCCAAGGGAACAATCATCGGCGCAGGACAGGGCAAAGCTATCAAGCGGATATGATAGGTCGTCAGTAGGGACGCCAGCGCTGGAATCGGCAAAAACTCAGCTTCGCGGTATTTAGCCACTGGGGAATTCTGGTCGGCTTCAAACGCGAAGCGCAGCGTATTTGTATCCTCATCGGCGGCGGAAGACAGTAAATAACCGTCAAGATGCAGGGCATTGAAGGGACGTCCCGCCGCCCAGGCTTCGTTCAATTGTTTCTCTAGCGCCGCTAACGTTGGCGGCATCAATACACATATCTCGATTAGAGCGCCCAAACTGTCCAATCCTTCGAGCAGAGGCAGGGCGCTGCGTCGATAGTCGGGATGTCCTGTGGGTTCGGTATCAGGGCGTGGACTGATCACCAGCAGTCGCAGCGGGGGCGGCGCCGGCGGAATGGGATCGCCGCCGCCGTGCAGCCGGCGCTGAAACTCGACCGGTTGTTTACCTTGAATCAGGAAGCCGTTTTCGTCATGCAGCAACTCCCAGGGTAGTTCCAGCAGAGTTGACGGTGGCGATTGATCGGCTTGAAGCTGGAGAGTCAAACGATGTTCACGCAGGTCAGCAGGATCGCGCCAACCTGCAATCA
>JAGRHK010000493.1 GCA_020444985.1 Candidatus Competibacteraceae bacterium | reverse complement strand
TACTTCTGTTCCCGTGAACGGGTTAACCTGCTTGATGGTACCGTCGGCCATTCGCATCAAATAATTGGATTCAGGAATAATCTGTGCTTGCATGTTTGAGCGCTACTCCACGCATACGTGACTTTATGCCTTCGAGTCGAGAAATTGGGAAACAGCAAAACCGGGTTAGTTTCGCTCTCTTGATTTTATCAGGTGATGCGTGTTGCTTCCTGCCAGCGGCACACTGAGTGAATCAAATGATCATAGCTGTTTTTCTGAGTTATTTCTTTTATTAAATTTAGCTTTACATAAAATTTGATAATAAATATCATTTAATAGTCTATCCTATAAAGATGACTACTCTGTTGAATCATCAATCTTTGGAGTCGATCATGTCCTTTACACTTAAATTCCGCCCCCTGTTATCCACCTTCTGTGGCCTGCTGGCCGGACTCCTGACGCTGCCGGCGCTGGCTGATGGCGAAGTCAATATCTACTCAGCGCGCAAGGAAGACTTGATCAAGCCATTGTTGGACGACTTTACCAAGCAAACCGCGATCACCGTCAACCTGGTGACCGGCAAGGAAAATGCGCTGTTGCAACGTCTGCAAAGCGAGGGCGTCAATACCCCGGCTGACTTGTTGCTGACCTCGGACGCTGGGCGACTGGCCGCCGCCCGTCAGGCGGGCGTGTTGCAAACCGTGCAATCCAGCGCGCTGGAAAAGCATATTCCTGCTGCTTACCGCGACCCGGAAGGTTACTGGTACGGCCTGTCCGTCCGCGCCCGCCCCATTATTTACGCGAAAGATCGTGTTAAACCCGCCGAATTGTCGACCTACGCGGAGCTGGCCGCGCCACGCTGGAAAAATCGAATTTGTGTGCGCTCCTCGGACAGCATCTACAATCAGTCATTGGTAGCGGGTATGATCGCTCATCACGGCGCAGCGAAAACTGAAGCGTGGGCCAAGGGCTTGGTCGCCAACTTCGCCCGGTCGCCAAAAGGCGGTGATCGTGATCAGATCAAGGCGGTTGCTGCCGGCGAATGCGATCTGACCTTGGCGAATACCTATTATCTGGGGGGTATGGTCGCCTCCAGCGATAAAGCTGAACAGGAAGCGGCCGCCCAAGTCGCCGTGTTCTGGCCAGACGCTGAAACGACCGGCGTACATGTCAACGTCAGCGGCGCCGGAGTGACCGCCCATGCCAAAAACCGGGATCATGCGCTTAAACTGCTGGAGTTCCTGGCCTCCGACCCGGCGCAACGCTGGTATGCCGATGTGAATAACGAATATCCCGTCAATCCCACGATTCCGCCCAGCGCCATTCTGCAAGCGTGGGGCGCGTTCAAAGCCGATACGCTGAATGTCGCCAAACTGGGCGAGCTTAACGCTGAGGCGGTCAAGCTCATGGATCGGGCGGGGTGGAAATAAACGCTTCCTCGACTCACCCTTCCTCTCAGCCTTTGCACCTCTCCCAGAGGGAAAGGGACATGCAAGAGGCGATGCCTTTCCGCTGGCGCAGAGGAACAGGGACAGGAGCACGCCGCCTTGACCGGTGGACTGTGCTGGTTGTGGGCATCGCTTTACTGCTCGCCCTGCCGGTCGTCACCGTTTTTCTCACCGCCTTGCGACCGCCTGGAGAAGTCTGGCGGCATCTGGCGGATACCGTTCTCGCCGACTACGTGCTGAATTCGCTAACGTTGATGATCGGGGTTGGGATGGGAACCTTGCTCATTGGCGTCCCCGCTGCCTGGCTGACCGCAGTCCGCGAATTTCCCGGTCGACGCTTGTTCGAGTGGGCGCTCTTGCTGCCCATGGCCATCCCGGCCTACATCATTGCCTATACCTACACGGGCTTGCTGGATTTCGCCGGCCCGGTGCAAACGCTGCTGCGCGAAATCTTCGGCTGGTCCCGGCAGGATTATCCGTTTCCCGACATTCGTTCTTTGCCCGGCGCGACCCTCATGTTGAGTCTGGTGCTCTATCCCTACGTCTATCTGCTGGCGCGCGCGGCGTTTCTGGAACAGTCGGCGGCGGTGCTGGAAGTCAGCCGCAGTCTCGGTGCCGGACCATGGCGAAGATGGACCGCCATCACCCTGCCCCTGGCTCGCCCTTCGATCATCGCCGGTCTGGCGCTGGTGCAGATGGAGGCGCTGGCCGATTACGGTGCCGTCCA
>JAGRHK010000492.1 GCA_020444985.1 Candidatus Competibacteraceae bacterium | reverse complement strand
CGGTCCTCATCCGTTGGCGCCTGACAGATGCGCTGAATATCGCTCATCATGCCAAAACCCAGCGCATAGGGATTAATCCCGGAATAGTAGGGATGGTCGAACGGGAGTTGATGCACCACGCTGGTGTGCGATTGCAAAAATTCAATCATGAACCCGTCGTTGGCGTAGCCCTCATCATAGAGCCGATTCATGAGTGTATAGTGCATGAACGTGGCCCAACCTTCATTCATGACCTGCGTCTGGCGCTGCGGGTAGAAATACTGGGCGATCTTGCGCACGATGCGCACCAATTCTCGCTGCCACGGCTCTAACAACGGTGCGTTCTTCTCAATGAAATACAGCAAGTTTTCTTGTGGTTCAGCCGGGTAGCGTTTCTCGGTTTCGGCCACGGCTTCGGTCGGCCTGGCTGGAATCGTGCGCCACAAATCGTTGATCTGCGATTGCAGATAATCTTCCCGTTCGCGCTGGCGTTGCTTCTCCTCGCTGAGTGACAGCGGCGCCGGATGCTTGTAGCGATCGACCCCGTAGTTCATCAGCGCATGGCAGGAGTCGAGGAAAACTTCCACCTCTGTTTCGCCATAGCGCTCCTCGCATTCTGCGACATAGTTTCGAGCAAACAGCAGGTAATCGATAATCGCATCGGCGCTGGTCCAGGTGCGGAACAGGTAATTGCTTTTGAAGAAGGAGTTATGACCATAGGCGGCATGGGCAATGACCAGCGCTTGCATCATGGCCGTGTTCTCTTCCATCAGGTAAGCAATGCAGGGATCAGAGTTGATCACGATTTCGTAGGCCAGCCCCATTTGCCCGCGCCGGTAATTTTTCTCGGTCAGCACGAACTGTTTGCCGTAGGACCAGTGCTTATAACCCAGCGGCATTCCCACCGAGGAATAGGCGTCCATCATCTGTTCGGCCGTGATGATCTCGATCTGGTTCGGATAGACATCCAGACCGAGGTCATTCACAGCAATTTGGCCGATAACTTCGTTGTAGCGTTCCAGCATCGAGAACGTCCATTCGGACGAGTCGGCAATCAGTCTCGATTCATTCATGACACGCGCCTCTTGAACAGATCTCGAAACACTGGGTAGATATCTGCCGGACCATCGATCTGCCGCATGGCAAAGTGCGGATGTTGCGCCTTGACATCCTCATAAGCGTCCCACAGGCTTTGGTGACGGTCCGGAGTGATTTCGATGTAAGCGTAGTAGCGTACATAGGGCATGATGCGTTGTATCAGCACATCCCGACAGGCTGGTGAATCATGATGCCAGTTGTCGCCGTCTGAAGCCTGGGCAACATACAGATTCCAACTGGATATCGGATAGCGCTCGCGCATGATGTCCGCCGCCAGTTGCAGGGCGCTGGAGACTACGGTACCGCCAGTTTCCCGTGAGTAGAAAAACTCCTGTTCATCGACTTCTTTGGCGACCGTGTGGTGGCGAATAAACACCACTTCGATTTTTTCGTAATTCCGTTTAAGAAATAGATAGAGCAGAGTAAAGAAACGCTTGGCCAGATCTTTGCGCGCCCGATCCATCGAGCCAGACACATCCATGATACAGAACATGACCGCCTGTGTCGTCGGTTGTGGTTGCTTGACCCGGTTGGCGTAGCGTAGATCAAAGGTATCGATGAACGGCACCGCGCGCACCCGCGCT
Organism: Candidatus Competibacteraceae bacterium; assembly: GCA_020444985.1. Taxonomy (GTDB): domain Bacteria; phylum Pseudomonadota; class Gammaproteobacteria; order Competibacterales; family Competibacteraceae; genus UBA2383. The sequence continues at coordinate 496 of JAGRHK010000492.1, read as the reverse complement.
CGCAGGTGTTCGATCTCTTCGGTCAGCGCCTGGACGCGATCTTCGTTGGTAGGTATTTCATCCAATAGCTGTCGCAGATCCTCCTCAGCCTCATTCAACCGGCGGTTGTAAGGCGCAGCCAAAGCCATGCGCCGCGCCAATGCGCCTTTCAGCGAACGCACCACGTCGATATTGGCCGGGACGCCGTCACTGGTGAAGCCCGCCCGCACTGATTTAAACTCAGTGGTCTTGGCCAATTGTGTGCGCACCAGATTCGGCAGCTCCAGATCTTCGAAGAACAGCTCCAGAAACTCGTCCCGCGACAGTTCGAAGACAAAATCATCTTCGCCTTCACCCGTGTTGCTGGCCTGACCACCCCCGCCCGAACCCCCACCGCCGGGCGGCCGGGCAATCCGGTCCCCCGCCGTAAACTCCTTGTTGCCCGCATGGATCGCCTCGCGGCGCCCGCCACCGCCATCCCCACACACTGGTTCGCCCAGCTCGCAGGCTCCCCCGT
>JAGRHK010000491.1 GCA_020444985.1 Candidatus Competibacteraceae bacterium | reverse complement strand
GCTTCACAACGAAACCATCCTCCGGCTCGGTTGCTTCATGACCGTGCTGCTAGGCATGATGCTCTGGGAATGGCGCGCGCCGCGCCGGAACCTGACGCTGGCGCGCATCCGGCGCTGGCCGGCGAATCTGGGCATTATCGTGGTGGACAGTTTCGTGCTTCGCTTCGTGTTCCCCATCCTAGCGGTGGGCGCGGCGGGCTTGGCGGAAGTCAACGGCTGGGGGTTGTTGCATTGGCTCAATGTCCCCTTTTGGCTGGCGGTGGGCGCTACGCTGCTGCTGCTGGACCTGGCGATCTACGCGCAGCATGTTGTATTTCACAAGGTTCCCGCCCTATGGCGCTTACACCGGATGCATCATACCGATCTGGATTTCGATGTCACAACCGCCCTGCGTTTCCATCCGTTGGAAATGGTTTTGTCCATGCTGATCAAGCTCGCTCTGGTCGTGTTGTTGGGCGCGCCGCCGGTGGCGGTAATGTTGTTCGAGGTGGTTCTGAACGCCACGGCCATGTTCAATCACGGTAACGTGAGCTTGCCGAACGGGCTGGACCGCCGCTTGCGTTGGGTGCTGGTGACCCCGGACATGCATCGAGTGCATCACTCGGTGCGCAGGGAGGAAACCGATAGCAATTTCGGTTTCAACCTGCCTTGGTGGGATCGGTGGTTCGGCACTTATCAGGATCAGCCGCACGACGGCCATACCGGCATGACCATCGGTCTGGAGAACTTTCGCGACGAGCGCGCGACCGGATTGTACGGGCTGTTAGTGCAACCGTTTCTCAACGTGGAGGCATCTTCCCGTCGGCATGACGAACGCGAAGCCGGTTCCCAACCTCAGGAAGATTAACCAAATTCCAATCGAAACCCGGCTTTTTTCAAGTAGCGTGCTTCACTGGTCAAATCGGCCCGGGTCAGCGGATTCGCCTCAAGCCATGCCCCGGAAAAGCGCAACGCCAAGCGTTGCTGATCGACTTCCAGGTTCAGCATCGGCAATGCATGGCGACTACGCCCCCGGTGCAATACCACCGCAAGGCGCAATAAAACACACAAACGCTGCGCTAATGGGGCGAGTTCCCTGGGCAGGTGCTCGAACGCCATCGCCGGGAATCCCCGCCGATGACGGCGCACCAGCGCCGCCAGCAGTAACTGGTCGCTACGGGAGAAACCAGGCAGATCAGCATGTTCCAGAATATAAGCGCCGTGCTTGTGATACTGGTCATGCGTCAGCAGCAAGCCAACTTCGTGCAGCCGTGCGGCCCATTCCAGATTGTGCGCTAATTCTTCAGCAGTCAGACACCAGGCATCCCGCACCTGACTCAGCAACAGCCAGGCCGTTGCGCTCACGCGTTCGGCCTGCGCCTTGTCCAGATCGTAGCGGTCGATCACGGTCGCGATGGTGCGATCCCGCACGTCTTCATGACGAATGCGCCCAAGCAGATCGTAAATGACGCCCTCGCGCAACGCCCCTTCCGAAACTTCCATGCGCTCCACGCCCAACGCCTCGCATAAGCCGTGCAACACCACGAATCCGCCGGCAAAGACCTGGGCGCGGGCCGGCTCCAGTTGCCAGCGGGCAGACACCGCTTCGGTCCGTCCGGTCTCCAGCAAGGCGGCGCGCAAACGGCGTAATGCGTCCAAGGTAATCCCCTCACGACTCCAACCTTCCTTTTGCACCACGTCCTGAATCGCCTTGATGGTCCCTGAAGCGCCGGTCGCCGCTTGCCAGCCCTGATCACGAAATTCCTCGCGCACTGGCTCCAGCTTCAATTGCACCAGCAGTTCCGCCTCTCGCAAGCGCGCCTCAGTGATCCGCCCTTTATCGAAGCAGGCGCGACTGACGCTGACGCACCCCATTTTCAGGCTGGTCAAATGGTGGGGTTCAAATTTTTGACCGAGAATCAATTCAGTGCTGCCGCCGCCGATGTCCACCACCAGACGCTGGCCAGAAACGTCGGCGACGTTATGCACCACCCCCAGATAGATCAGGCGCGCTTCTTCCTGACCACTGATGGTTTCGATGTTATGTCCCAGAACGGCTTCGGCGCGGTTCAGAAATTCGGCGCTGTTGCGCGCCTGACGCAGCGTATTAGTGCCGACCACCCGCAGTTGCTCCGGCGGAATCTGACGCAGGCGCTGCCCAAAACGCGCCAGACAAGCCAGAGC
>JAGRHK010000490.1 GCA_020444985.1 Candidatus Competibacteraceae bacterium | reverse complement strand
ATAGGCTAATCCCCGTCGCAAAAGCTGCCAGGCCTCATCGGTCAATCCAGATGGCCGCGGCGCGGCACCCGGCGATTCGCCCTGGGCTTCATGGATGCTATGTCCAGTTAACAGATGGTAAATCAATAATGCCAGCGCAAAGACGTCACGGCGGAAGGCGGTTTCAGCGCCAGCCGACTCTCCTCCCTCACTGGCCGTTTCCCGCCCAGCCCCACTGGTGCTGAACAAAACGCTGCGTGGCTCGCGAATCTCCGTCGCCAGACCGAAACCCAACAGTTTGACCGCCCCTTGATCAGTGATAAACACGGTGTCGGTATCGAGATGCTGGCAGGCAACGCGATGCTCGCGGCGGGCATAGTCGAGGGCGGACGCCACTGAACGCAACCATTTGGCGATGGCCTCCCAGGACAGGCCATTTTTTCCTTCTTGGTCAATCCATTGCGCCAGGGTGCGACCCTGACGGGGATCAATATAATCCATCTCGGCGAATGGCCATCCATCGGTGCCCTGTCGCCATCCATACGCGCGAACAATGGCGGGATGATCAAGCCTGACCACCAGTTCGACGCGTGCCCTGACTTTGGCAAGATAGGAGCGCAACCCGATCAGATCGGCGCGTGAAGCCCGTTCATCGCGACCAGTTTCAAGCACTCCTGAATCATAACCGGCAGGCAGGAAAATTTTGATGGCCCGAAATTCATCGGCTGTTGCAGAGCGATCCGGCGGCTGCGAAACAACGCGCGCCAACCAGATGCGTCCTTTACCGCTGAGATCATACATCAGTCGCATCAATCGCTCGGGAGGGCCAATGACCCCGCCAATTTCCAGAATCTCCGCAGTGTCTAAGCTTGAAGCAGGGGACCCTGCCGGATCTGTCGCAGATGAGGCATTCACCGCCAAATCACCGACCGATGATCGTGGACCACTGCCTTCCTCGTTCATTACGCGCAAAGCTTCTTCCTGATAGCGCGCCAGTTCAGCCTCGTCCAACTGACCAGCGGCATAAGCTTGCGCAAGTTCCTCAAGGCGCATTCCGATATCCATAAAAACTATCAAACCGTCAAGTTCCGAAAAGATTTATTTGAATTAACAGCCGCAAGGCGCATTATGATCTAGTCTAGCAGAAGGACAAAATGACGGTGCGCCTATTCGCTACAGAGCTGCGGGACCAAAAGACGCTAATCTTGCCAGCCGTTGCGCTTGCTTACCCAGCGTCTGACCGAAAATCCCACACTGTAGAACAAGCCTCCGGCCCGTTCAGATACGATCCCAAATGACTTTCGACCATGATCGAACCGCAGATGCATACTGACCATCCACCATTTCTTTCGAATGCCGAATCTACATCCTACAAAACCTCCCCTTGCCACACGTCTCGCCTGGACATCGCCATACGCTCGATACGTTCGCCAACCGGTCATGGACGCTATGAAAACCAGGATAATTTTCTATTCATTGATGGTGGAGGACACGCGCGATTTCTCTGGGATGAGCAGGAAACCCAGCTCCAGCTACTGAACTGGCCGAATGGCCATCAGCGCGTCGCCGTACTCGATGGCATGGGCGGCCACAGTCATGGACGGGAAGCCGCTGAAAAAACCGTCGAGGGTCTGCTTGGGCTGTCCGCCGTCACCGATCTGACGCAATTATCCAATGAATTAAATAGCTTGCATCAACGACTTTATCATGAATTTCAGAACGCTGGATTAGAAACCGGGTGTACGCTCATTCTTCTGGAAATCCCGCCCGATTCTCCGGCAATGCTGTTCCATGTGGGCGATTCACGCATTTACGCCATCGACCCCGGTAATGTCCAGTGTCTGAGCGTGGACCACGTACCTGCTACGCATCTCGCCATTTTGGGCCTGCTGGACAGCGCTCAATGGCTGCAACAAGTCCACGTCCAAACCAGTTCACAAATCAGCCAGGCTTTTATCCTGGGCAGTACGCTCGGTGCAGCGGATTTTTACGCTGACACCATTGACGAGGAGCTTTATGAGCTACACGATGGCAACTTACCCTTGTTCCTGCACGGGTTGAATGATCGTCGTCTTCTGGAGCTGGAATCCGATAAGATTTATTTGATGGCCAGCGACGGTCTATGGCATTTACGCAATCCACAAGCGTTTATCAAGCGCTGGCCCGCGCTGCTGGCGCAACCTCATC
>JAGRHK010000048.1 GCA_020444985.1 Candidatus Competibacteraceae bacterium | reverse complement strand
CGGGCTGGTATTCCGCGACCAGTTCATGCAGCAGCGCGCTCACCGCCAGGTAATCGAAATCATGGGCGACGGTATCCAGCCGAGTCAGTCCCTCCCGAATGACCGGCCATGGCGGATGTCCTTCGCGAGCGCGGCGAATCATGGGATGTTCAGTGGGTAAATCGCCGGCGCCGATCAGCAACTCTTCACGCAACTTCTCACCGCTGCGCAGACCAGTAAAGTGAATCTCGATATCGCCCTCGGGATACGCTTCATCCCGCACAGTGAAACCGGACAACTGGATCATGCGTCGGGCCAGCTCCAGAATGCGCACGGGTTCACCCATGTCCAGCAAAAACAGATCACCGTCCTGAGCCAGGGCGCTGGCCTGGATGACCAGTTGCGCTGCCTCGGGAATCGTCATGAAATAACGCTCGACCTCGGGATGAGTGACCGTCACCGGTCCGCCGCGGCGGATCTGTTCCCGAAACAGCGGCGCTACTGAGCCGGAAGAATCGAGTACGTTACCAAAACGCACCATGCAGAACCGGGTCGCGGGGTTCTCTCCGGCCAAGCCCTGCAGGATCATTTCAGCCAGGCGTTTCGTTGCGCCCATGACATTGGTCGGCCGCACCGCCTTGTCGCTGGACACCAGCACGAACGTTTCAACGCCGGTCGCAATCGCGGCCTCAGCCGCATGCCAGGTGCCAAACACATTGTTACGCACCCCCTCGATGGGATTGCGCTCAACAATTGGCACATGTTTATAGGCAGCCGCATGGTAAACCGTTTCAACCTCAAAGCGCTCCATCACCACTTGTAAGCGGCGACGGTGAACCACCGAACCCAGTAACGGAATCAGCGCAATGTCTTTTTCTCCCTCGAACGGAGAGGCGTTAGGGGTAAGCGCCATATTCGCCAGCATCCCCCGTAATTCCTGCTCGATCACATACAATGCATATTCCGAGCGTTCAAACAGCACTAACTGACGCGGATGCAGCAACAAAATTTGCCGGCATAACTCTGCGCCGATGGAACCGCCCGCACCGGTCACCATCACTGTTTTACCCTTAACACGGTTCTGTAACAGCACGAGATTCGGCTGAACCGCGTCGCGACCGAGGATATCTTCAACGTCAATTTCGCGGAATTCGTCGATGCGGCGCGCGCCGCTGGTCAACTCCGCCAGCGTGGGCAATGCCAAAACCTTTATCGGTAAGCTCATCAAGGAGTTGAGTACTTGCTGACGGCGACGATGCGACACCGAAGGCAGAGCCAGTAGCAGGAGTCCCGCCTGGTGGCGCGCAATCAGGCGGGGCAATTTGAATGGCGCGCGCACTTTGAGACCCAGCACGATGCTACGCCACAACTGGGGGTTATCATCCACGAACACCACCGGCTCCAGATCGCCCCCATAGCGCAAAGCCTGCACGAGTTGTACTCCAGCCTCACCCGCCCCATAGATGATGACGGGGGTGTGGGGCGCGCCTAACCGGAAGCGTCGACGCAAATAGCGCCGCAGTAGCAATCGTCCGCCGCCGACCAGCGCGATCAGCACCAGCCAAGCGATTAACCACGACGAACGCGGCACGATACCCTGGCGCATGAAGACCCACACCGCCATCATGAGCAGGAGACCCGCGCTCGCGCCGAGAACGATGGTGTGCAACAGGCTCTCATCAGCGTAGCGCAGGATCGGGCGGTACAGCCCGATAGCGGCAAAGGTCGGGATGAGAATTACGACCGCCAAGGGAAACAGCCAGATGACGTCTTGCAATAAATCCGGCCACCACTCACCGAGGCGAATAGCGAACGAAGCCCAGACCGCAATCAGCACCGCCACGGTATCGCTGCACATCAGCAGTGCGCGGCGCAAGGCGGTAGGAAGATGCCAAAAGTTGAGCGTCACGAAATCAGCGCTTTTTATGGATTATTTAAATCAAATATCATAATCACCCGACTTCGATCAACTCACGCATCACCGTGGTCGCGTAAGCGCCTGCTGGTAATTGGAACGCAAAAACTGCGCGGCCCGACTCGGGAAACGCCAATACGGCATTTTGCGGAATCAGTCGCAATGCGCGCCGCTCCTGTTTCAGTCCGGCCGCAACGAGTCCATCGCGAAACAGCGGCAAGGTTGCCGCAACCGTCTCTTCCAGTTCACGGATCGCGCCGCTGCCAGGCAATTCGCCCGCGCCCCACAAAGGACCGGTAGGATGCAGATCGAACTCCGCAATCCGTTGACGCAGGGTTTCATCCACTTCATGAGCGACAAAAATGCTATGACTGCCCGCCAGCATCAATACCTCGCCGGGCAACGCCTGGTTCCAGGTTTCCGCGCTAACCCGCTTGGCCAGCACCGCATTAAACAATGCCGAGCGCGCAGCGGATAGATACAAACTGCGCTGATGACGATCACGCACCTTCGCCTGGCCGTTGAACATTGCCTTGGCGCGCTCCAGATTACCTGCTCCCCGACCAAACCGCTGTTCGCCAAAATAGTTGGGAACGCCGATGGCGATGATGCGTTGCCACCGATTCGCCAATTCAGCCGGATCGCCATCCAGGTCGCGAATCGTGATATGAAAAGTATTGCCGCTTAATGCCCCGCGCCGCAATTTACGAGAATGACGAACCGCTCTTAACACGGTGAAATCCGGCTGTGGTTCGATATTCCAGTCGGGATCGGCCTGACCGGGCAGATGCACGGAGAACCATTGTTCGGTGACCGCGTGACGATCCTTGAGACCTGCGTAACTCACCGCGCCCGGTGAGACCTTCGCTTGCGCCGCCAACTGCTTAGCGACCCAGTCGGTATTCGCGCCGCGTTTGCGCACCCACAACCAGACATGCTCGCCGACGCCATCCAGGGGAAAATCCAGTTCCTCGCGAACCTGAAAATCTTCAAGCAAGGTCCGTATGCGCCCTTTCACAGCAGGTTGACCGTGAGCAAAAGGCAGGGAATCGATCAGCGTGACTGATGTCATTCAGGAACTCCGTGTTAGACTTCGAGAGTCATTCGTATTTTTTTGGAGAAAGCCATGTCCTGCCCCGCCTCCCGGTTTGCTTTCACCTATGACGATTATCTGGAATGGGAGAAGCGCCAGCCTGAACGCCATGCGTATATTCGCGGCGAAGTGTTCGCCATGACAGGAACGAGTGACCGGCATAACGACATTTCGCTGAATCTGACGACGCTGCTCCGTCAACATTTGCGCGGTACGCCGTGCCGGGTCTACATGGCAGATGTCAAAGTCCGCGTGGAAAAAGCGGATTGTGGTTTTTATCCTGATCTTCAAGTGACTTGCGCCGAAAGCGATCATGCCGACCGTTATGTCAAACGTTCGCCGATTCTGATCGTGGAGGTACTTTCGGAATCAACCGCCTCGTTTGACCTGGGAGATAAATTTGCTTTCTACCAGCAATTGGACAGCCTGCGGGAATATGTGTTGGTTGACCAGGAGCGCATGCGGGTTCAGGTTTATCGTCGGCAGGATGGACAATGGTGGGTGGATAACATCGGCCCGGGCGAACAACTTCGCCTGGACAGCGTCGACCTGGAATGTCCGATCGAGACCCTTTATGAAGATCTCAGCGAACCCCTTAAAACTTGAAATTCTCACAGCAGTAACGCCACCGCATGAACAGCGATGCCTTCGCCGCGCCCAATATAGCCCAGCCTTTCAGTCGTAGTCGCCTTCACATTCACCCGATCAGGAGTAATGCCCAAATCCGTCGCGATCGGTTCCCGCATCGCGGGAATGTAAGGCGCCATGCGCGGCGCCTGGGCGATGATCGTCGCATCGACATTGCTCACCACCCGTTGCTGCTCTTGCAGCAGCCCAACCACCCGCCGCAACAGTAAACGACTGTCGATGTTGCTGAATTCGGGATTATTATCAGGGAAGTGCTGGCCAATATCGCCCAGTCCCGCTGCGCCCAGCAAGGCGTCACAAAGCGCGTGCAATAACACATCGCCGTCGGAGTGGGCCATCAAGCCGTGAGTATGCGGGATGCGGACGCCGCCCAGCGTAATGAACTCACCGGGGCCGAAGGCGTGAACATCAAAACCGTGTCCGATACGCATAGGAGAGTTTCAAGTTTCAAGTGCGCCGCTTGTCAAACCGAGCGATGCGTTAAATAAAACTCGGCCAGCGCCAAGTCTTCCGGTCGAGTAATCTTCACATTATCCACCCGCCCTTCAATCAGGCGCGGCGCAAAACCAGCCGCTTCCATCGCGGCTGCTTCGTCAGTCACTAATCGCCCGGTTTTGAGCGTCGCCCGCAAGGCATCGCGTAACATTCCCAGCCGGAACATCTGTGGCGTCAATGCATGCCAAAGCCGTGAACGATCTACGGTCGCCGTGATCCGCTGCGCATCATCGGCCTGCTTCAGGGTGTCCCGCACCGGGGCTGCCAGCAATCCACCAACTGGATCGTCCGCGACTTCCGCCAGCAACCGGTCAAGATCCCCGGCAGTCAGGCATGGACGAGCAGCATCGTGAACCAGCACCCAGTCATCGGGATGCGCCCACTCCCAGAGCGCCTCCAACCCATTCAGCACCGAATGACAACGTTCAGCGCCGCCGGTAACCACTTGCAGAGGCTTATCCGTTACCATGCGGGCGGCAACTTCCGGCCACCATTCATCTCCTGGGCTAATCGCGACCACCAGGCCGGCAATGCGCGCATGACCCAGCAAGCGATTCAGCGTGTGCGCGATAACTGGACGACCCGCCAGCGACAGATATTGCTTGGGAATCGTTGATCCCATCCGCTTACCCGCGCCAGCAGCGGGCGCCATCGCCCAATAACGCGGCGCAGTCATCGTGATCTCACCGGCGACTCCGGGAGGAACCATGAGATTGGGCCGATCGCGACTTTACCGGCTTTGGTAACGGTTCCTCAAGAATGCGATACAAAGTCTCATCGGATCGTATCATACCCAACTCGGTACGTGCGCGCTCCTCAATGGCCATCAATCCATTCTTCAAATCGATAACATCCGCTTCCAAGGCGCGATTGCGTTCGTTCAGCGCGGCGTTTTCCTCAATCTGCGCCTGGACCGCAATACGCAAAGCCAGCGTTTGCCGCACGCCATCCTCAGCAAGCCATAACAGGTAGTGCAAGAAGATCAACACTGCAATCAGCACTGCGATCAGAATCTGGGGTTTGAGGCTTTGTTCGGTGGGATGAGCCATAACGGCAAGCGATGATAAAAACAACCCGCGCCCTCCTGGCCCCTGTCATGGAACAGCAGGGAAGGAAGACGCGGTTTGGAAAAAATTGACGACCCGTTTTCACGAAAACCCTCTCCCCTCAAGCAAGGGGGAGGGTCAGGGTGCGGGGCTAACGGGATTGCGCCCTGCTCAGTCGCGGAACACGTTGAAGGCTTTCTTGCCTGGATAGACCGCTGCCGAACCCAGTTCCTCCTCAATGACCAACAACCGGTTGTACTTGGCAATGCGGTCGGAACGGCTCAGCGAACCGGTCTTGATCTGACTGGCGGCAGTGGCGACGGCCAGATCAGCGATCGTGGTGTCCTCGGTTTCGCCAGAGCGATGCGAGGAGATCGAAGTGTAACCCGCGTCAGCCGCCATCTTGATCGCCGCCAGAGTTTCGGTCAGCGTGCCGATCTGGTTGACCTTGATCAGGATGGAGTTGGCGATGTGCTCGTCGATGCCACGCTTGAGAATCGAGGTGTTGGTCACGAACAGGTCATCGCCGACCAGTTGCGTCTTCTTGCCCAGCACCTGCGTCAGATAGGCCCAGCCGGACCAATCGGACTCGTCCAGGCCATCTTCAATCGAGACGATGGGATAGCGGCTGACCCAGTCGGCCAGTTTGTCCGCAAATTCGTTGGAAGTAAAGGACTTGCCTTCCGCTTCCAGGACATATTTGCCGTCCTTGTAGAACTCGGAGCTCGCGCAATCCAGTGCGATGTACAAATCCTTGCCGGGGGTGTAGCCAGCATTGCGAATCGCTTCCATGACCACGTCCAGCGCCGCTTCATTGGATGACAGATTGGGCGCAAAACCACCCTCGTCACCCACCGCAGTATTCATACCCTGCTTCTTCAGCACTGCCTTCAGCGCATGGAACACCTCTGCGCCCCAGCGTAGCGCTTCGCGGAAACTGGGCGCGCCGACAGGCATGATCATGAATTCCTGCATGTCGACGCTGTTGTCCGCATGAGCGCCGCCGTTAAGGATATTCATCATCGGCACGGGCAGATGATAGGGGCCGGTGGGATTCAGGTATTTGTACAGCGGTACGCCCTTCTCAGCGGCAGAAGCATGCGCAGCGGCCATGGAGACGCCAAGCAGCGCATTCGCGCCGAGACGGCTCTTGGTGGGCGTGCCATCCAGGTCAATCATCTTCTGGTCAACGGCGGCCTGATTATCGACTGCCTCCATGCCGAGCAGCGCGCTGCGCAGCTCGTTATTAACATTGGCGACCGCTTTGAGCACGCCCTTGCCCAAGTAGCGGCTCTTGTCGCCATCGCGCAGTTCCAGCGCCTCGCGGCTACCGGTGGACGCGCCGGAAGGAACGCCCGCCGTGCCCTTGGCCCCGGATTCCAGAATCACGTCCACGCTGACGGTGGGATTACCGCGCGAGTCCATGATTTCACGGCCGCGGATCTCTTTGATTTTCGACATTCTTCAAACTCCTCTGGATATTACGCTCGTGGGGATAAAACTATCATCGCTCATTATTCTAGCCCGGTTTCCAGGAAACCGTGCTGTTTAACCAAGGTATCCAGCGCCTGCAAGGTCGCTAACAGGGCTTCCATGCGATCCAGCGGCCAGGCGTTGGGACCGTCGCTCAGCGCCCGGTCGGGATCAGGATGTGTTTCCATGAACAAACCGGCGACGCCAGCAGCGACGGCGGCCCGCGCCAATATCGGCACGAATTCCCGTTGGCCATCAGAAGCGTCGCCCTGACCGCCGGGTAATTGCACGGAATGGGTCGCGTCGAACACGACCGGACAGCCGGTGGCGCGCATCACCATCAGGGCGCGCATATCGGACACTAGGTTATTGTAGCCAAAGGAAGCGCCGCGTTCGCAAACCATCAGGCGATCATTGCCGGCCATGCGCGCCTTGAGCACGACATTGCGCATGTCCCAAGGGGCTAGAAATTGGCCTTTCTTGATGTTGACGGGTTTGCCCTGACGCGCGACGTTCTGGATGAAATCGGTTTGTCGACACAGAAAAGCGGGGGTTTGCAACACATCCGCCACGGCCGCAACTTCTTCCAGCGGCGTGTACTCGTGGACATCGGTCAGCACCGGCACATCAATCTGTGTTTTGACTCGCTCCAGGATTTTTAACCCCTCCTCCAGGCCGGAACCCCGATAGCTGTGATGTGAGGAGCGGTTCGCCTTATCGAAGGAGGACTTGTAGATAAAGGGGATGTTCAGTCGCCCAGTGATCTCTTTGAGTTGGCCCGCAGTGTCCAGGGCCAATTGTTCCGACTCAATCACGCAAGGGCCGGCGATCAGGAATAGCGGGCGGTCCAGACCCGCCTCGAAGCCACACAGTTTCATCATGGCGCGCCCGCCTCTTGTCGACGTTGCTGGCGCTGCTGGATCGCCGCCTCGATGAATCCCCGGAACAGAGGATGCCCCGTGCGCGGCTTTGAAGTGAATTCCGGATGGAACTGGCAGCCGAAGAACCAGGGATGCTCAGGTAATTCAATGGTTTCTACCAGCCGCTCATCCAGCGAATGGCCCGACAGCGCCAGACCCGCCGCTTGCAACGGCTTCTGATAGCGGTTGTTGAATTCATAACGATGCCGGTGACGTTCAGTAATGACGTCCTTGCCATAGGCAGCGTATGCCAGCGAACCGGGCGTCAGGCGACAAGGTTGCGCACCGAGCCGCATGGTGCCGCCCAAATTGCCGCCTTCCTGGCGTTGTTGCAGAGCGCCCGTCTCGTCGGTCCATTCGGTAATCAGGGCGATAACCGGATGCGGCGTATCTTTCCGAAATTCCGTACTGTATGCGCCTTCCAGCCCGGCAACATGCCGAGCGAACTCGATGACCGCGACTTGCATGCCCAAGCAAATGCCCAGATAGGGAATGCGCCGCTCGCGGGCAAAACGAACGGCGGCGATTTTACCTTCGATGCCGCGCTCGCCGAAACCGCCGGGCACCAGGATGGCATCCATACGCTCCAGCGCGACGGGTCCTTCCCGTTCAATGCGTTCGGAGTCCAGATAGTGGATGTTGACCCGGGTCTGGGTATGGATGCCCGCGTGCAACAACGCTTCGTTCAGAGATTTATAAGCGTCGGTTAGATCAACATATTTGCCGACCATGGCAATGTCCACCGCGCCTATGGCGGTTTCAATCGCGTTGACCACGCGCTCCCAGTCGGTCAAACGGGCCGGGGGCAGGTCGTCCAATCGCAGTTTACGAGCGACGATGTCATCCAGGCCCTGGGCGTGCAATAGCAGGGGAATGCGATAAATGGTGTCTGCGTCGGGGACGCTAATCACCGCCCTGGGTTCGATGTTAGTAAACAGGGCGATTTTGCGGCGCTCCTCGGGGGGGATTTCCCGATCCGAGCGACAGAGCAGCATGTCCGGCTGGATGCCGATGGAGCGTAATTCCTTGGCGGAATGCTGGGTCGGCTTGGTTTTGAGTTCGCCCGAGGATTTGATGAACGGCACCAGAGTCAAGTGAATGAACAGCGAACGCTCACGACCTAGCTCCAGGCCCAGTTGGCGGATCGCCTCCAGAAAGGGCAGGGATTCGATGTCGCCGA
>JAGRHK010000489.1 GCA_020444985.1 Candidatus Competibacteraceae bacterium | reverse complement strand
TTCTGAACAGAATAAAGTGATCCGCCAGATTCCGCCGGAAGATCTCCTGAAGCTGGCGGCTTCCATCAAGGAAAGAGTCGAGATGGCCGCCGAAAAACTGGAGCAGACGGCGTCAACCACCGGCAAATCGGCATCAGAGGCCTCTTCTCTGCACAGTTTATTACTACACGACTGGGTGTAAATGAGCGTTTGCCGTCTATCGTCCTGTCTGCCCTTACGTAACATCCTGTTTTCAATTTCAAGGAGGCATCCATGGCCACCATTACCTCACTGGGCGCGGGATCGGGCCTGGATATTGGCTCGCTGGTATCCCAATTGGTCTCCGCTGAAGCCACGCCCGCGACAACCCGAATCAATAGCCGCGAAGCGAAACTCCAAACGGAGTTGTCAGCCGTGGGCATGTTCAAGAGCGCATTGTCCGAATTTCGCGCCTCGGTCTTTCCTCTGAGCCTGGCGTCCACCTCGACCTCTATGGAAGCGACGTCGGGCGATACCAGCCTGTTCACTGCGACCGCCGCTTATTCCACCATGGCGGGCAGTTACAGTATCCAGGTCAATCGGCTGGCCCAGGCGCATTCACTTGAATTGGCGGCCGTCGTTAACAAGGACGCACAATTCAATGAGGGAACCTTGAAAATTACGGTCGGGAGCAATAGCGTCAGCACGGAAATCGCCATTGACAGCGCCAACAACACGCTTGAAGGAATTGCGGAGACGATTAACAAGGCCGGAGCCGGAGTCACCGCGACGATCCTGAACAACGGCGATGACCGGCAACTGACCCTCAAATCCACTGCGACGGGCGAAGCCAATACCATCGCTATCGAAGTGACCGGCGCTGACGAAGTCGGCCAACTCAGTTTGGCGAGCACCTTTGCTTATAGTGGCGCGGATGCGGGTCTCCGGCAAGTGCAGGCGGCGCAGGACGCCAGCATCACGATTGATGGCAGCAGTACGGAAACGACGAGCGTTTCCAATACCTTTCTGTTCACCAGCGGCAGCTTATCCGGGGTCAGTCTTAACCTTGAATCGGTGGGGGTTGATGCTGCCGCCAGCACCGCCAAGCTGGAGATCAGCCGTGATACGGCCTTAACCACGGATGCGGTAACGGCTTTTGTCGAAGGTTTCAATACCCTGCTCAGCGCGATCAAATCATTGACCCGTTACGATGCCAAGACAGAACAGGCCGGCGCGCTGCTGGGCGATGCCGCAGTGCGCTCAACCAGTTTTCAGATGAGGAGAATGCTGGGCGAATCGATTGGCGGTGCGTCGTCATACAATAACCTGTCGAGTATTGGCATTGAGACGCAACGGGACGGTACCCTGAAGTTCAATAGCAGTAAACTGACGGCGGCGATGGTGGCGGATCCATCCGGGGTCGCCAAGCTATTCAGCGGCGCTGAAGCCAATGAGAATGAACCGGCGATCGAAGGGATAGGTAATCGCCTGACCACTTATCTGGACAAGTTGATCGGCAGCGGCGGATCTCTGGATAGTCGACTGGGCGCTATCAACGAGAATATTGCCGATCTGGATGATGATCGCGCCACCTTGAATATGCGGCTGCAAAAACTGGAAACGCGCCTGATCAAGCAGTTCAGCGCCATGGATGCCCTGGTCGGACAAATGGCGTCGATTAGCACTTATCTGGAGCAGCAATTCGAGGCGATGGCGAATATGTATAAAAAGTAGCGGTTCCGGACTGGGTTGGTCATGAGTGATATCGGCAGTTTGTGCAGCCAGTTGGTCAGCGCGGGCAACGCCGCGCAAGCCAAGGCCAATGTTCGTCCCGAGCCGCCGCCGCCGCAGACGGTGCAGAATGCCGTTGCCCAAACCCTGAACGCTCCCCAGACAGCGGTGATGCAATCGCCCACGGCCGGCAATGCTGAATGGCGGCGCGAGGCTCATCCGGATGGCCAGGGAGGAGGCGCGCAAGGCAAGGGCAAGGACACGCCGACCTGGGAACAACTGGACGCTTTTCTGGAGCGCCTGAATCAACGCCTGCGCCATCACCGTATTCACTTGCAATTTGAAGTCGTCGGAAACTCGACGGATTGGCGCATCCGCATCGTTGATCAGGATACCCGCGAGCGGGTGCGCTGGATTTCCTGGGAGGAAACCTGGGCATTTGCCCGCTCGCTTGAAGAAGTTGAAGACCAGTCATCC
>JAGRHK010000488.1 GCA_020444985.1 Candidatus Competibacteraceae bacterium | reverse complement strand
CTACTCGCTTGAGGTCGTCCAGTGTGACCGCCAGCACCCGTTGCCGATAGGCGCGGCGCTGTTCCGGGGTACGGTCGAACAGGATGCCGAAGAAGGCGCTGATCGCCTCACCAGCCGGGGAACCCGGTTTGTCGATGGCGGCGACGATGCCGAGGATGGCTTCCTCCAGGCTTTGCGCGGAATGGGGATGCGTATGCAACCAGTCCAGCGCCCGGTCGAAATCCATCAAGGTTTCCGTCAGCCGGGGATCGCGGTAGGAGTAGAAGCGAAATGCGCCGCTGTCGGGATGGTAGCCAGCGCCGCCGCCGTAAGCGCCGCCCTGTTCGCGGATCGCTCGATGCAAGTAACCGTTGCGCAGGAAATCGCCCAGCACCTGTAATGCCGGGGCATCGGGGTGACTGGGGGGAACCGTGGGATAGGCTTTCGCGCAAAAGTTGACCTGGGTGTTGACGCTGAAACCCTGTCGGGCCGGCGATGCGTGCGGAGCGGCCAGGTTCAAGGGTTCGGTCGGGGCGATGGCGCTATTTGGCCAGTGAACCGCCAGCGCGGCAGCGATATCCGCCTGCCGTTCCGCTTCGCTGACGACCAGCAGTTGCCGGGGCGCGTTTTGCAACCGGTCGTGCAACTGCGCCAAGCGAGCGGCAAAGTCAGCCAGCGCCTTGGGGTCATCCAGCGCATCGTCGAGCGCCTTGAGATCCTGCAAACCGCGCAACCCTTCCCAACGATGGCTGAGCGCCGCGACCGGACTGAGATCGGCGCTGGCGGCGGTGAGCGCCAGGACATGCCCGTGGTCGGTAATGGCCTCCTCGCGATGGGCGCGCATCTGCGCCACCAGCTCCCGCAAGCGGGGCAACTCGTCGAAGCGGGGAGCGGTCAGCGTTTCCCACAGCAGTTCGGACAAAGCCGCGTGATTGCGGGCCAGCGCCTTGCCGGCTAAAACCAGGACGCCCTTGACCTGATGCACGTCATCAACGCCGCCGCGCACCGTGGCGCGGGCGCTGAGGCCGCCCGTCACCGCCGCCTGACGGGCCTGGGTTGCGCGATAATCACGCCCGGCGCTGCCGACTTCGCTTAAACAGGCGCAAAACAGCGGCAGCAAATCCACTTCATCAGGTTCCAGAGCGGGCAGGTCGAGAACGGCTTGCAGATAAACCATGCCATTGGTGCCCTGGGCGTACCAAGTCGTGGGGAGCTGGCCGACCGGTCGGGCGACGCCCTCGGCAATCTTCAATTCTGGCGGCACATCCTGCAGAGTGACCTTGGGCAAAAGCTCCGGGTCATCCTGACGCTGCTGACGTTCGGCGAGCATGCGCGCCTGTTCGGTAATCCGGTTCTGCTCAACCTCGGTCAGCGCTGCGTGGATCGTCGCCAGCCGTTTCCGCTCCGCCGCCGCCTGTTGGGTGCTCAATTCGGCATCCGGGGCCATGGTCAACCGCACTCGGTGCGGATTATCCAGCAGCAGTTCTCGAACCAGACGCGGGATAAAATCCGCATCGCGACTTTCCGCCCGTAATTGCTCCAGAAGCGGATCGCTGTCCAGCGCGGGCAGCGGGTCGGCGCCGTGAATGGCTGGGGTCAGGGTTTCCATCAGCAGGTGCAGACCGTAGGGAAAGCCGTCACCCGTAATTTCCCGCTCACTGAGTTCCAGTTGATGCAGGGCGGCGTCAATCGTTTCCTGCGGCGCGCCTTCGGCGACGACCTGCTGCAATACCTTCAGTATGAGCGCTTCGATGGCTTCCGCGTGTTCCGGGTTGGCGCCTTCCAGACCGCAAACAAAGGTCGCCTCGCGGGTGGACGTATCGAAACCGCACAGCGGGGAGGGCGCTGCGCCCAGCTCCGAAGTTTCCAGCGCATTGCGCAGCGGCGAACTGCTGTTGTCCAGAAGAATATCGCTGAGTAACCGCGCGCGCAGCGTCGCCAGGGGGTCAGTCATCGACCCGAGCAGCCAGCCCAGAACGATATGGGTCTGATCACGCAGATCGGCGGCGCCATCCAGGGGATAGTGGATGAGATCGGCAATCGGCGCGGAACGACGATGTTCGTCGGGAATGGCCAGATTTAGCGTCAGTGATTGGAAATGATCCAGGACCTGCGTGGTGAAATGTTCCTGATGTTCCTCAGCCGGAATGTCGCCATACGTGAGAAAAAGCGCATTCGAGGGGTGATAGTGCC
>JAGRHK010000487.1 GCA_020444985.1 Candidatus Competibacteraceae bacterium | reverse complement strand
CCGACAAGTCATAACTACCGGCGATCTTGCCCAGCAGCACGAATCCACCCAGCAGGGCCAGGCCGCCGAAACCGGTGACGGCCAGCGCCATGCGCGCACCATTGCGCGCCTCGGTGCGTTGCCACCAGTAACTGATGAGCAGGAATGAAGACACGCTGGTCAGTTCCCAGAAAATCAGCAACTGGATGATATTGCCCGAGAGCGCCACGCCCAGCATCGAACCCATGAACAGCAGCAAAAAGGCATAAAAGCGCCCTATGCCATCATTCGGGGACAGGTAATAGCGGGCGTAAAGAATGATCAGCAGGCCGATGCACAGGATCAGGAGCACGAACAAAAGCCCCAGCCCATCCAGGCGAAACGCGAGATCAAGACCGGCGTCCGGCAGCCAAACGAAGCGTTGGATTACGGTTTCGCCAGCAAAAGGCTTGGGCGTCAGCGGCAATAGCCAGCCCAAGGCAGTCAGCGTGACCGCGCCGGACGCCCAAGCCGTGTATCGACGACTCTGCCGAGGCATTCCGGCGATCAGGGCCGCGCCGATAAAAGGGGTCAGAATAACGAGCAACAGGCTCATGGCGATGGGCTTCCTTCATCATTTTTTCAGTCCGATCAGGAAATGCGTGAGCATTCCCTGATTCACCGATGCCTTTGGACCGGAAAAGTTCGTTGTTAGTCGCCGGTACTCACCCGCGCGTCAATCCTCGCAGCTCACGCAACGCCACCGATACCATTGGCATATCGAGAGCGCCGCTTTGCCGCAGTTCGGCTACGACCTGAGCGTAACGTTCGAACTGTGTGTGATGCGCCGTTTCCCATGCCGAAATCAGCGTTCCCGCGCCATAACCGGGTGGACATTCTGCAAACACCCTGGCGGTCAATTCGGCGGCAATGCCCGACAGATCATCGCGCAAGGCGTCGCGGGCCAACATTTGCCAATGACTTTCCGTGGGCAGTTGGCGAATCTGCTGACTGAGCCAGAGCAGATCAAGCTGACTGACCAGTTCAAAATAAATGGATGCGACCTCTTCAACCCGCCGGTCGACTTGCCGGGCAATCTCGGCAATGTCCAGCGCCGAGTAGAGCGGCAGCAAACTGACCACGCGCCGGGCCAGCGGCTCCGGGACGCCGGTTTGCACATAGTCCGTTGCGGCATCATCAAAAGCGCCCCGTTCGGCATCCTGAAATAGCCGGTCGAGCGTCGCCGACAACCCGGTAATGGCGTCGCTAAACAAGGCGACGGTTGACGCCAGGTCATTGAGATGGGTCGGCCGACGCAGGAACCAGCGCACGCTGCGCGCCGCCAGCCGAATGGTCTCGGCAAACAGCGTGTTCTGAAGCGCCGCGGGTACGGACGTGTCCAGCGCCTCGATGTCCTGCCAAAGTTCCGTAAGGCGATAAGCGTCGCGAGTCACCACATAAGCTTTCAGCACCTGTCCGGCGGTGGCGCCGGTTTCCTCAGCCAGGCGGAAGGCAAACGTGCTGCCGACCCGGTTAATCATTTCATTAATAACGCAGGTAGCAATGATTTCTCGTCGCAGAGGATGGCGCGCGATTACGGTCGGGAAGCGCTCACGGACCAGGGTCGGGAAATAGCTTGTCAATACTGCGCCCACTCGCGGATCTTCCGGGGCATCGGAGGCGATGGCGGCATCGTAAAGATCGATCTTGCTGTAGGCCAGCAGCACCGACAGTTCCGGAAGGGTCAGCCCCTGTCCCGCTGCGCGCCGCTCCGCCAGTTCTTCATCATCCGGCAGGAATTCCAGCGCCCGGTTCAGCCGGCCGGTCTTCTCCAGATGGCGCATATAGCGCGTCTGCTCGTCCAGCAAGCTCGCGTTGCGGGCCGCCATCACGCTGAGAATCTGCGTTTGCTGAATATTGTCGTGCAGCACCAGTGCCGCCACTTCGTCGGTCATGGCGGCCAGCAGTTGATCGCGTTGTTTCCGGGTCAACTCGCCATCCGCCTCGACGATATTCAGCAAAATCTTGATGTTGACCTCGTGATCCGAACAATCCACGCCCGCCGAATTGTCAATGGCGTCCGTGTAGATGCGTCCGCCAGCCCTGGCGAATTCGATGCGCCCGTTCTGCGTCAAGCCCAGATTACCGCCCTCCCCTACCACCCGGCAGCGCAACTCCACGCCGTCAACGCGAATCGCGTCATTGGCGCGATCGCCCGC
>JAGRHK010000486.1 GCA_020444985.1 Candidatus Competibacteraceae bacterium | reverse complement strand
GGGTACTTCGAACATCGTGGCCTATATCGTGGCTAAAAAGCGCTCCAAATATCCCGAAAAATTCGGTACCGGTGTTATTGATGGCGTGGTGGCTTCGGAAAGCGCTAACAACGCCTCAATCGGTGGCTCCATGATTCCCTTGTTGACCCTGGGTATTCCGGGTGATGCGGTGACTGCCATGCTGCTCGGTGGCTTTTTGATTCATGGTATTCAGCCCGGACCGCTGTTGTTCTCCTCGCAAGGCGCGCTGGTCTATACGATTTTTGCCGCCCTGGTGATCGCGTCGATCATGATGCTGATCTGTGAGTTTTATGGCTTGCGCATCTTTGCGCGGTTGCTGGTGGTTCCCAAATACATCCTGTTACCGATTATCCTGGTGTTGTGTGTAGTTGGCGCCTTTGGCTTAAGTAGCCGCATCTTCGATATTTGGACAATTTTAGTATTTGGTTTAGTGGGTTACGGTTTCATCAAGTTTGGTATTCCACAAGCGCCGTTCATCATCGGTTTCATTCTGGGACCCATGGCCGAAACCAACCTGCGGCGCGGTTTGATGTTGTCCGATAATCATTTCAGTTCCTTCCTCACCAATCCGATATCGGGAACCTTCCTGACGCTGTCGGTTGCTTCGCTAACCTGGTCTGCGATCCAAGCGTACCGGGCCAAACATCACTCGGTGAGCACCGTCGAAAATTGAGAATCGCTATGAACCAACCACTCTATATTCGGATGCATCCCAACGATAACGTAGCCGTTGTGGTCAATACGGGCGGCTTGCCAGCGGGCACACGCTTTGCGGATGGCCTTGTTTTAAAAGAGCATGTGCCGCAGGGACATAAGGTGGCGCTGGTGGATTTATCGGCAGAAGAGCCGGTGCTGCGTTACAACGTAGCTATCGGCTATGCACTGCAAGATATCCCGGCAGGCGGCTGGGTGAACGAGCAGCGGCTGCGGATGCCGCCGGCTCGCTCGCTCGAAAATCTGCCGATCTGTACGGCCCAGGTGGAAGCACAACCCCCTCTCGAAGGATATACCTTCGAGGGCTATCGCAATCCCGATGGTTCGGTGGGTACCCGTAATATTCTCGCTATCACCACTACCGTGCAGTGTGTACAGGGAGTCGTCGAGTTCGCGGTCGAGCGCATCAAACGGGAGCTGCTGCCGAAATATCCCCATGTCGATGATGTGGTGGGATTGGAGCACACCTATGGCTGCGGCGTGGCCATCGAAGCGCCGAATGCCATCGTGCCCATCCGTACTGTGCGCAACATCAGCCTGAACCCCAATTTTGGTGGTGAAGTGATGGTGGTCAGTCTGGGTTGCGAGAAGCTGCAACCCGCGCGTTTGTTGCCACCGGGGACGATTCCGATTATCGAACAAGGCGCGGAGCCGAATCTGGATGTCGTAGTGCTGCAGGATGAGCAACACGTCGGTTTCATGTCGATGATCGAATCCATCATGGCCAGCGCCGAAATCCATCTGCAACGCTTGAATGCGCGCCGCCGTGAGACTTGCCCCGTCTCGGATCTGGTGTTGGGGGTGCAATGTGGGGGCAGTGATGCTTTTTCGGGGATCACTGCCAACCCGGCAATCGGTTTTTGTACCGATCTGCTGGTCCGTGCGGGCGCCACAGTGATGTTTTCTGAAGTGACCGAGGTACGTGATGGCATTGACCAACTCACGGCGCGAGCCGCTTCCCCGAAAATTGCCGAGGCGCTGATCCGCGAGATGGCTTGGTACGATGCTTATCTTGATCGGGGAGAGGTAGATCGCAGCGCCAACACTACGCCGGGCAACAAGCAAGGAGGGCTTTCAAACATCGTCGAAAAGGCGATGGGTTCGATTATCAAATCCGGCTCGATGCCAATTTCTGGAGTGGTGTCGCCGGGTGAGCGGCTCAATGGCCAGAAGGGGTTGATATTCATGGCGACCCCGGCGAGTGATTTCATCTGCGGTACTTTGCAGTTGGCGGCCGGTATTAATATGCACGTCTTTAGCACGGGGCGTGGTACCCCCTATGGCTTGGCTCAAGCGCCGGTCATCAAAGTGGCCACCCGTGACGATTTGGCGCGTCGCTGGCACGATCTCATGGATGTCAATGCGGGCCGGATCGCCACCGGCGAGGTCAGCATTGAAGATGTGGGTTGGGAATTGTTCCGCTTGCTGCTGGAAGTCGCCAGTGGAC
>JAGRHK010000485.1 GCA_020444985.1 Candidatus Competibacteraceae bacterium | reverse complement strand
CCGCGAGATAATCGGCTAGCGCGACTGGCGTTGCTTGGTTGGCTGGGTAGCCGGGGTGTTGCTGTCGCCAGTTCATCATCCCCGACCAGCCGGGCAGCTCCAGCGCCAGCCGGGTCAGATAACCTTCCCAATGGGACTCGGGAAGGCCCAATCGGCGTAGTTCAGCAATGATCGCCGTGACCGGTTCATCTGGCCAGCGGGTCACCGTTTCGCGTCCCTCGGCCAGCCCCATGCAGGTCCAGGTGAAATCATGCTGCATGAAATAGCGCCAAGCTGCGTACAAGCCGGCGCTGCGATTCGGCAAATTCCACGCGGCCAGTCCTTCGTCCAGATGCGCCGCACAGCAGCGAATGAGCATCGGGCGCACCGAATCCAGCAGATCTTGACCAGTCAGCGCCTGCAACAAACCGCGCAGCGTGACGCCCACACCGACATCGGCGAACAAACGCTCGATCAAGGCCCGGGATTCGGTCTGCATGTGCTGATGAACGACGGGGTGTCCGGCGTCTTCTGTGGTCCCGGCTCTGAAGCGCGTCAGCAGTGATTTAGCCAGGGTCCGTTGCAAATCCACCAGCTCTTCGGGATGAAGGTGGGTCGCCGGTAATTGGAAGTTTTCCAGGCTGGCCCGCCACAGATCGGCCAAAGCCGCCTCGGCATCTGGCCCTGTGGCATCCAGCAGGCGCTGACGCGCCTGTTCGGGAACATCGTCCTGAAAGCGCCGCGTGGCGTCGAGTTCTTCCATACGCCAAATCAGTTGACTGGGCGTCAGCGCTTCCACGCCGTAAATCAGGGAAATACGCAGAATCTCGCCGCGCTGAATCGTGCGTTCAGCGACGTGTGCGAGCGCTTCCGCGACCTGCAAGGTTGCACGCTGGGCAAAAGCGGTGTCGAGATCCGTCGCGTTGATCCGGCCAGCCCGATACAGTTTGCGGAACGCTGCTTCCGGCAGATAGGCGCGAATTCCGGTAAGTTGCTCGGCTTCAGCCAGCGCTTGTTCAAAAGGCAGGCGCTGGTAACCGTGCAGGGTATTGTGATGGACGAAGCTCAGAATCGGCGCTTGGCCGGGCAGGACATGATCCAGATGCGCAATGGCGTGTTCGACAATCTGGCGGGGGGTCAGCGGCGTTTGCGGGACGGCGTCGGTTGGCGTATTAACGGTCGCCGTTGTGCTCATGGCCATCGCTCCTATGACAATGCGGTGAAAATAGCGGTCAATTTCGCCACCGTGGCGCTCAGCAAGGCGATAACCGGCGCGGGCGCGATGCCCAGGATTAGTAATCCCACCGCCAGAGGAACCGCCGCCAACAGCTCGCGCGGCTGTAAATCGGGCAGATCGGCCATCTCTGGACGCACCGGGCCGACGAATAAAGCGCCGATGGTGCGCACCGCGTAAGCAGCGCTGATCAACACACCAAGACTGGCCAGAATCATCCACCAGCCCCATTGCTGAAAACCGCCAATCAACACATGCAGTTCAGCGATAAACCCGACCAGCCCTGGCATTCCCATGCCAGCCAGCAGGGCCAGGGTGATGAGGAAAGCAAAACGCGGCGTCACTCGGATCAGCGCCCCGTAATCGGCGACCTCACGGGTATGCGTGCGCTCATACAGCAAGCCGATCAGCAAAAACAGCGCGCCAGCGACCAGGCCGTGGGCGGTCATTTGCAGGGCCGCGCCGAGCAGGCCGATTTCATTCAGCGTCGACAGGCCCAGCATCACAACCCCCATGTGACTGACCGAGGAATAGGCGATCATCGCCTTTAAATCGCTTTGTCGCCAGGCCAGCAAGCCGCCGTAAAGAATGCTGATCAGGGCGATGCCGACCAACAGCGGTTGCAAGGCCAGCGCGCCCTCCGGCAGGATCGCCATGACGCGCAGCAGACCATAAGCGCCCATTTTCAGCAGGATGCCGGAAAGCAGGATGCTGACGGGACTGGGCGCTTCGACATGGGCCAGCGGCAACCAGCCGTGTAATGGAAAGATGGGGATTTTTACCCCGAAGCCGACCAGGAAAGCGAACAACAGCCAGATCTGTTCTTGACGGGGCAACTGCGTGGCGGCCTCGGCGATGGCGGTCATGGCGAACGATTGCGTTGGCGTCAGCCGGTAAACGACAATCAGGCCGATCAGGATGAAAATCGCCCCGCCCATGGTATACAACACGAAATTCAGGCTGGCCGCGTGGCGTTTC
>JAGRHK010000484.1 GCA_020444985.1 Candidatus Competibacteraceae bacterium | reverse complement strand
CCGTGCTGTTTCCCGGCGGGGTTCTGCCTTTGCGAATTTTCGAGGCGCGCTATCTGGATATGGTCAGCGCTTGTCTGCGCGCCGATGCCGGATTTGGGATCGTCGCTATTTATCAAGGGAATGAAGCTGGCGCTCAACCCGTCAGCATCCATCCCGTGGGCACCCTGGCCCGTATTGTCGATTTTGATTCGCTGGACGACGGATTACTTGGTATTACCTGCCTGGGTGTGCAGCGGGTGCAGGTGATCGGTCATCGCGTTCAACCGGATCAGTTGTTGCTGGGCCAAGTTCGGTGGCTGTTGGATGATCCACAACAATTGCCTTTGCCAGCGCATGAACCCCTGATTCGTGTCCTCCGCGATTTGCTGGAGAGCGAGGATTTGGTTGCTCATAAGCGATTTCTTGTTCCAAATTGGGAGGATGCCGCTTGGGTCGGTAACCGATTGGCGGAATTGTTGCCACTACCGCTGCAAATTCGCCAAGGCTTGTTGGAGATGACTGATCCCCGGCAACGACTGGATGTTTTGCTGGCTATTTTCCAGGAACAGCGCATAGCCTGAAATTCGTCGTGTTCATTGTTATATTATTCCTATTGCTTTTCCCAAAAACTCGAACCTAGACCAGGAAAATATCATGCCCGAAGAACTCAAGCTGACCCCAGCGGCTGATGCTGCTCCTCCTCGGCCCAGCCTGTTGCGACGGCTGTTTCGCCTTAGAGATATTGGCTTTTATCTGATGATCGTATTGGCTTTGGCTGGCGCCGTCTATACCGATGCCGACGCACAAGGCAGTCGCTGGTACTGGCATGGTCTGATTCCGGTTTTCGGGTTGATTTGCATCATTACCCAGTGGCCGCATGTCGAGCCGACGATGAAGGCGCGCGCTCTGCTGTTTTTACAGCAGATCCTGCAATGGGGGGGATTGCTGTTCCTGATACAACTGGTTTTTGTCGCCACCACCAATGGTTTCATGGATGCGCTCGACGACCGTCAAGCCAGTTTTCTGCTCATGCTTACGGTGACCCTAACGACTTTTCTGGTTGGCCTCTATTCCAACTGGCGGTTGTGCGTTGTCGCTCTTTTCCTCGGTATCGGGGCGGTCCTCATGGTGGTGATGCAGAATATTGCTCCGATGCTGGTTTATGCTGGCCTCGCGGCGATGGTTATTTACCTGCTCTGGAGTTGGTGGTATAGCCACTGGCAAGCGCGTCGGCTTGATTCAGCCGAGGCATGAAGAAGATTCTTGCGCGTTTATTGTATTTCTATTCGTTTGTCGTGGGCGTCAAGCCCCATCATTCCCTGTCACCGGTTAGTCAAAGAAGGTGCTTATGAACAAATTGACTCTGAAGAAAGTCTCACTGTCCCTGAGTCTGGTTGCTGGCTTGGCGGTCTGGGCGCCAGCTCAGGCGGCTGAACCCGCCGCTCCTCCAGTCAGCGCTAAATCGATTAAGGAACTTCCGTTTCCCAGTGGGAAGGAATGGCCGACTGCGACCGAACGGGAAAAAATGGCCTATCTATTGGGTATCCTGAACATGGCGTTGGTGGAATATCAGGTGATTGGCCCCAATTCAGAAAACCCGAGCATTGTTGAAAAACTGGTTAAGGCTCTGAAAGGCGTAACGCTGCGGCAGATCATGGGAACCGTGGATGCGTATTACCAGGCGAATCCGGACCAGCAGCAGCGACCGATCCTTGAAGTCATCTGGTTTGAAATGGTTGAACCCGGTGAGACGGCTTCCACGAAGAATTGAGGATTAACTCATGAAAAAAGGTTATTTATTCGTCGTTCCCGCATTGGTGCTCAGCGTCGGCTGCACCAACATGAGCACTACCGAGCAAAGCACCCTCAGTGGCGCAGCCATCGGTGCGGCTGGCGGAGCCGCTATCGGTGGATTGACGGGTGGCGATGCCGGAGTCGGCGCCCTTATCGGTGGCGCTGCGGGCGCCGTAGTCGGCAATATTCACGGGCAGAACGAAAAAGAACGCCGGCAGCGGCGGCGGCGCAACAACTATTAATGTTGGCCCTGCTCTGAAATCGGAGCCGCCTCGAGATCGTTACGTAGCTCGATGGCGGCGTTCCGTAACTCGCTGAATAGCTGTTTGACGCCGACACAATCGTAATCCCGGCGTGGCCACTTGAAGTAACCGCCGCAATGGCGGAGAAATTCGCAATTGCGGCATTCGTTGTGAGTCGCCAG
>JAGRHK010000483.1 GCA_020444985.1 Candidatus Competibacteraceae bacterium | reverse complement strand
GCGATAGGCTTAACAGTTTGGCAGCACGGGTGACGTTCCAGCTGGTCTTGCGCAGTGCCTGCACGATCAGTCGTTGCTCCAGTTTCTCCAGGTCGATGCCCTCTTCGGGAAACTCTGAACCGGGAAGCAGCGTAGGGTCGTCATGAGGCGGTGTCGGCAACAACGCTGGGCAGAGGGCCAAATGACCGAGGTCGATCACCCCTTCGTCCGCCAGTAGTACCGCGTGTTCGATGCTGTTGTGCAGTTCCCGTACGTTGCCCGGCCAGGTATAGCGTCGCAGTGCCTGTTCCGCTGCGGGTGTCAGCCGTAGCCCGGTGCGGCCATAGCGTCGTCCCAAGTTCAGCAGAAAAGCCTGGGTCAGCAATGCGATGTCTTCGCCGCGCGCACGCAGTGGGGGCAATGCCATATGAATAACGCGTAGGCGGAAGAACAAATCAGAGCGGAATAATCCCTGTTGAACCCGTTCTTCCAAGGGTTGGTGGGTGGCGGCAATCACTCGGATATCCACCTTCTGATCGCGCAGGCCACCCAGTCGGCGCAGACTGCGATCCTCCAACAATTTAAGCAATTTGGCTTGCAGTGCCGGTTCCATTTCGCCGATTTCATCCAGAAACAGGGTGCCACCGTGGGCGGTTTCCACCAGTCCCAGTTTGCGTTCTTTGGCATCGGTAAAGGCGCCACGCTCGAAGCCGAATAATTCGGCCTCCAACAGCGGCGTGGGGATGGATGCGCAGTTCAATTCGACGAAAGGCCGGTCGCGGCGTGATCCCTCGAAATGAAAGGCGCGCGCTACCAGTTCCTTGCCAACACCGGTTTCGCCGGTAATCAGCACCGTCGGCGGTTCACCCTCGGTCAGTCGTTCCTCCGCCTCGATGAATTGTTGAATTTTGCGTTTGAGCGCCTGCATGGGCGGTGATTCCCCAAGCAGCTTGTCGAGGCCGCTGCGCTCCGCCTGTCGGCTTTGGTAATAGGCGAGGGCGCCTTCCAGTTGTTCCTGACCGATGGCTTTGTCCAGTAACAGCTTGAGTTCACCGAGTGCCAACGGTTTAGTCAGGTAGTCATAAGCGCCTGCCTTCATCGCCTCCACTGCCACCGCCACCCCGCCGTGGGCGGTCATCATCACCACTTTGATATGGCAAGCGATGGTACGGATACGGCGCAAGATCTCCAGGCCGTCCATGCCCGGCAACTGGAAATCCAGCAATATCAGGTCGGGATTGAAACTGTCCAACATCGCTAATCCTTCCTCGCCACTGTGGGCCGAGCGGGCTTCATAACCATGGCGGGTCAGATAGTTGCGGATATTCTTGGCCAGAGTTTCCTCATCGTCGATGATCAGTACGGCGTGTGGCATAGGATTCTTTGTTTATTTATTCGGCCAGGGACAGTTGTAGGCAAGCAGTGGCGCCTGCACCGGGTTGGCTGCGCAGTTCCAGTTGACCGCCATAGCGCTGGATGATACGCCGCGCCAGCGCCAGACCCACGCCTAGTCCCCGCTGTTTGTAGCTGACGAAAGGTTTGAAAACCCCAGCCAGTTGTTCGGGCGACAGGCCAATCCCGGTATCGTTCATGGCTAGGGCAATCTGGCGACCACGCTGCTCCACGCTCACCCGCAGTTGACCACCGTTTGGCATCGCCTCCAGCGCGTTGCTGAGCAGGCTATTGAATACCTGTCCCAGCAGGTGCGGATCGGCGCGCACCTGTGGCGACGGTTCCGGCAAGCTGATCTGCAAGGTGACATCCCGCCGGGCGAAGCAGTCGCCGAATCTGGCTAAACTCTGGCGGAGCGTTTCGTTGAGATTGGCGGTTTGCGTGCTGCCGTCGGGTTGGTGCGAATAGAGCAGCAAGTCACGAATCCAGGTTTCCATGCGGTCCACCTGCACGATGATGTCGTCCAGACATTCACGGGTTACGGCATCGTTGTTTTCAGCGGCCAATTCGGCGGAAGAGCGGATGGTTGCCAACGGATTACGCAGGCTGTGCGCCACCGTGGCGGCCAGTTCGCCGACCATCGCCCACTGTTCAGCTTCGACCAAGGCCTGCTGCTGGTCCGTAATCATGCGGCTGGCGCAGTACACGATCCAAAACAGCACCGCATAAAGAAACAAGCCACCCAACGTTGCGCTGATCCAGATCAGCCGCTGACCGCGGGCGATGGTTTCCCAGAGAATGCGCGGCAGTTTATAGAGTTCGACCAC
>JAGRHK010000482.1 GCA_020444985.1 Candidatus Competibacteraceae bacterium | reverse complement strand
ACTTTCGCCAGATGGTTTTCAATGGTGGCGGAGCTGATGCGAATGCGCGTCAACTCCGCTTCGATTTCCTGCAACTGCTTTTCCAGCGCGCCAGCGTCGGGCGCTGCGGGAACCCGGATTTCCATCAGCGGCTCCAGCGCCCGTGTACTGGCTTTGTAGAGTTGCGCCTTTTTCTGCAAGAGCGAGCGTTGCTGCTGTTCCAGTTGCTGTTTGCGGCTGCGGGTCGCAACCAGGCGTTGCAGCGCAATCTCAATCAGGTAGTCAAACACCCGATTCATGGCGTCGTGGCGACTCTCGGCGGCATTGTCGGTCGGCAGGGAGACGCGCGGGTCGTGGAAATTCACCACGGTTTGCGCGACATCGCGCCGCGTCAGATCGCCGTGCAAATCCATGCCAATCACATTTTTCTCGACCCGCTCCGCCACCAGAACCGCATACAGCGTTTCGGGCAACGGGCCAGGGTTTTGGTCGAGATAGCTGAGCATACCTTGACTGAAGCTGATGACTTCCTGCAACTGTTGCGGCGAAGCGAATAAAGCGCGCACTCGGGGATCGGTTGTGAAACTGCGTCGACTGAGTTCGACCGCCGGGGGAAAGGTGTCGACAAAAGCAACGACAAATGCAATGGCCTGTTCCACAGCGTCGCGCAACTTGCGTTGATAGTTTCTCACCGCGCGCAAGCGTGGATCCGTGCCGTCCACGACCCGTTCAATCGCTGAATGAATCAACGCTTCATCAAATTTGCTCGGCTTGCTGGGGGCAGTGGTGAAAATAGATTGTAGCAGGCGCAGCACCATGCGAGTTCAGCTCCTTTCAGGATCATCTTTTTGAGGTCAGTACTATTTGTGCGAGTATAGAAGCTAATTTGTTGGGTTTGATGGTCTGGAACAGCATCAACGACTATCGGATGTCATTGGGAGCGAAAGTTAATGTCGGATTGGACACTGATCACCTTGACCGGGGCGCTATCCATTCTTCTTGTGAGCTGGATACTGATCCAGATCTTCCTCAAAGGCCCCAATCTGCGAACTTATGATCAACCGCTGCCCGATTCTCGCATCGGCTCGTGGAGCCACGCCAGCCCGGAACATCAGGAGGTCTTGCGCCTGCTGGAACAGGC
This sequence comes from Candidatus Competibacteraceae bacterium, assembly GCA_020444985.1. Taxonomy (GTDB): domain Bacteria; phylum Pseudomonadota; class Gammaproteobacteria; order Competibacterales; family Competibacteraceae; genus UBA2383. Next base: position 1,079 of record JAGRHK010000482.1, on the reverse strand, counting down.
GCAGGCCGAAATTCGCGCCGCGCCCAGAAAAGAATGGCTGCCCACTGTCCGCAAAGTGATGGGGCGCGGTTTTATCGACCCGCCGCTCCTGGCGAGCCACTTGGGATATCAGGTGCGCGCGGTGGATGCCGGCGGCGTCCCTGGCGAGTGGGTGCTGGCCCCCGACGCTGACCCGGATCGTCGCTTACTCTATCTGCATGGCGGCAGTTTCATCAGCGGCTGCCCGCAGGGCCATCGGATCATCACCACGCAATTGGCCCGAATGACTGGCGCTTCCGTGTTGGCGCTGGATTATCGGTTGATGCCGGAGCATACCCGGCGGGATTTGCTCGCAGATTGCCAGACAGGCTATCGCTGGATTCTCGACCACAGTCCCACAGGGGCCGCGTCAGCCCGGGAACTCTTCGTGGCCGGCGATTCAGCGGGCGGCGGCCTGACTTTGATGCTGATCGCTTGGGCGCGCGACGCGGGCTTGCGCGCGGCTGATGGCGCGATTGCTCTTTCGCCAGGCGTCGATATGACGCTTTCCAGTCCTACCCTCAAGAGCAATATCCAATCCGACTGGATGCTTGGTCCGAGTCTTGGCAAATTCATGAAGATTCCCTTCTCCATGCGCCTGTTCATTTTCTGGGTCATCAATCGCATGAAGCCGCCGAATCCATTGATCTCGCCGATTTTTGGCGATTTATCGGGACTGCCGCCGGTTCTGGTGCAGGTCAGCGAGGCTGAGATGATGCTGGGCGACGCGCGTCGCTATGTTAATAAGGCGCGCGCCGCCGGAACCTGGGCGGAGCTGGAAACCTGGCCGGACCTGGTGCATGTCTGGCATTTGTTTGAACCGATTCTGCCGGAAGCGCGGGAGGCGCTGGAACGGATCGGGCAATTCGTGGCGCGCTGCTCGACGAAATAGCGAAACCGTCAAAGAGTCGCCCAGTCCATCCACGCTTCAACAGCAGGCTGCGCCAGCAACCGGCGGGTCAATGCGATGGCCGCTGCCAAGTGAGTCTCCGCCGTCGCGCTCAAAGGTTCGCCCAACGCAAAGCGCTCGCCACGAATCGCCAGTTGAAAGGCAGGCGGCG
>JAGRHK010000481.1 GCA_020444985.1 Candidatus Competibacteraceae bacterium | reverse complement strand
CGTCACCGGCGCCGCGCGCGACCGCGCTGCTGCATGGGTTCACGATATCGGCCTGAACCTGGTGCGCGATGAAGCCGGGCAAATCGGCTTCCGCGTACTAGTCGGCGGCGGCTTGGGGCGGACGCCGCTGATTGGCCAGGTTATCCGCGAATTTCTGCCTCAGCGCGATTTGTTAACCTATCTGGAAGCTATCTTGCGGGTCTATAACCTGCACGGCCGCCGCGACAATATCTACAAGGCGCGCATCAAAATCCTGGTCAAGGCGCTGGGCGCGGACCCGTTTCGCGCGCAGGTCGATGCGGAGTGGGAACGGATCAGGAATTCCGGACTGGCGCTGGATCAAGCCGAGGTCGAGCGAGTGCGCCGTTATTTCGCCCCGCCCGCCTATGCGGCGGATGCTGCTGATGACCTGGGCTTCGAGCAATATCTCACAGCGGACCAGGCATTCGCCGCTTGGGTCAAGCATAATGTCGCTCCCCACAAGGTCGCCGGTTATCGCAATGTCTTTCTGGCGTTGAAGGAACCCGGTACGCCGCCGGGCGACATCAGCGCCGATCAACTGGATGCCGTGGCGGACTTGGCCGACCGTTACAGCTTCGGCATGATTCGCTCCACCCACCACCAGAATCTGTTGCTGGCCGATGTGCGCCAGGCGGATCTTTACCCGCTATGGCAGGCGCTCAGGGACTGGAAGCTGGCATCCCCGGTGATCGGCACCTTGGCCGATATGATTTGCTGCCCCGGCCTGGATTTTTGCAGCTTGGCCAATGCCAGTTCGATTTCCATCGCCCATCAGATCAACGAAAAGTTCGATCAACTCGACGATCTCTACGATCTCGGCGACCTGCGGCTGAACATGTCCGGTTGCATGAACGCCTGCGGCCATCATCATGTTGGCCATATCGGCATTCTGGGCGTCGACAAGAAAGGCGAGGAGTGGTACCAGATTTCGCTGGGCGGTTCATCGGAAAATGATGTGTCGCTGGGCGATATCCTGGGTCCCTCGGTGCGTAAAACCGAAGTCGCCAACACGCTGGAGCGTATCTTGAAGGTTTACGTGGAACGGCGCGAAGCGGGCGAGCGATTTCTCGATACCTTCCGCCGCATTGGCCTGGAGCCGTTTCGCGTGCGCGCCTACGCGCCGGGTAGCAAGGAAGCCAAACAGGAGGAGCAACGTCATGCCGTCGGTTATTAAGCAGCGACAAATCGTCGAGGACGCTTGGCAGCATGTCGCCGACGATGCCGAATTACCCGCCGGACCGATTATCATTTCGTTCGCGCGTTGGCAACAGGAGCGGGCCAAACTGCGGGAACGGGGCGAACCGGTCGGCGTGCGCGTACCGAATACCGCCGATGTGGACGAGTTGGCCGGCGATCTTGTGGAACTAGCGCTGGTCGCGCTGGAATTTCCCAAATTTACCGATGGCCGCGCCTATTCACAAGCGCGCTTGCTGCGCGAACGGTATGGTTATCCGGGGGAAATCCGCGCAACCGGCGATGTGCTGCGCGACCAACTGTTTTTTATGACCCGCAGCGGCTTCGACGCTTTCGAGTTGCGGACGGACCGCAGCCTGGAAGACGCCCTGGACGCTTTTCAGGAGTTCAGCGAACGCTATCAGCCGGCTGCCGATCAACCCCTGCCACTCTATCGGCGCGGGCGGTAAGCGCTGCTATAGCGGACGACTATAAATACCAATCCGCAGGAATCGGGTCTTCCGGAATGCCTGAATCGGAAGGCTCGCCCGTAGACGGTATTCGATCACCGCTGATGCTGACCACCACGGTGGTCACATTATCGCTGGCGTCCCGCATCAGCGCCAAATGAATGAACGCCTTAACAGCTTCCTGGCAATTATCATTACTGTGCGCCAGCAAATGGGCGATTTCCTCGTCGCTCACCGCTTTGTTAAGACCATCGCTGCACAACAGAAAGATATCGCCGGCCTGTAATTCATAGGTCATTTCGTCGATTTGCAAATCATCGGACGAACCGACCGCGCGGGTGATCACATTGGCCAGGGGATGACGATGCGCTTCATCAGGGGATAGCAGACCCTGATCAACCAGTTCCTGTACGTGACTGTGGTCGCGGGTCAATTGCTCAAGCTGCCCATCGCGGAGCCGATAAATGCGACTGTCGCCTACCCACAAACAGGCGCACTGATCCTCATGCGCCAACAAGACGACCACAGTGCTGCCAATC
>JAGRHK010000480.1 GCA_020444985.1 Candidatus Competibacteraceae bacterium | reverse complement strand
GAGCACATAGCCCCCGAGAATACCGCCAATCCCGGAAATCAGCAGCGCCAAAATACCCAGCACCAACAATTTCAGTACGACCGGGTTCAGAATGGTGCTTGCTTCGCAAAGTACGCCGAGCAACAACCCCAGGAAGAAGGTTGCTGAATACAGGATCGTGTTCGAGAACAGCTCATGGTAGTTCGTCATGCCGCTTTCGCGGACCACGACACCCAGAAACAGCGACAGGATCAGAGGCGAAGCCACTGGGAATAGCAGACTCAGCAACACACACGCAATGACCGCAAACACCAGTTTCTCATTGGAAGTAATCGTCCGGGTTTTCTCCATCGGCATCGGCAGCGCGCGCAGCTTTTCAGGAATCATCAGCTTGATCAGGTACGGATATCCGCCGTAAGTCAGCCCCAAATACAAATAAGCGACGACTGTGATGGGCACAAACAATTTCGGCGCCAGCTGCAAGGAGGCAAACAGAACCATCGGGCCATCAGCGCCGCCAATGGTCGCCACCGCCGCCGCTTGGCCCGGCTCCAGGCCCAAGGCGACCGCAATCGGGAAGACGAACACGGTACCCAGTTCCGCACACAGCGCAATGAACATGCTCTGGAACGGTCGCGCCATTACGAACCCAACATCCAGTAGAGTGCCAATCCCCATGAACACCAGACAGGCAATCAAACCGTTACTGAAAGTAAAGGTATAAACCGGCTGTAACCAGTTGATTTGTAAAACCTGCATCAGCGCATTCGGATCATTGGCCAGCGGCGCGACAAACAGCGTGCCGGGCAATTGTTGCGCTTGGTTGGCAACCTCCAAGCCTGTGGCCGGATCGTAGGAGGAGAAAAACATGACTCCCGCGTTAATGGTCGCCATGCCCAAGCCCATCGGGATCATCAACAGCGCTTCCAAAACGCCTTTGCGCCCCAGATAAAACAGCAACAACCCCAACGCCATCAGAAACATTCGCCCAAAGGACGTGCCGGGATCGGTCTCGAACCCACGCACCAGGGTACTGATACCCTGAAAAATATCTAGAAAATTAAGGGATTCCATAATGGAACGCTCCCGGCCGTCAGCCGATGGTTAGCAGTACCTGTCCGGCATCCACCGGATCGCCCGGATTGACCGCAATGTGAGTGACCTTGCCACCGTGCCGGGCGACGACGTGGGTCACCATCTTCATCGCTTCCAGCGAGACCAACTTGTCGCCTTCGCCAACCGCTTGGCCGACGCTGACATGCACGGTTTGCACCACGCCGCCCAATGGCGCGATCTCGTCGCCAGGGCCTGCCGCCCCTCCGGACGCTGGCGCTGGAGCCGGCGCTGGAGCCGGTGCGGTTGGCGCTGGAGCCGACGCGGTTGGCGCGACGCTCATGCTGCCGGGTTCGGGATACAGCGTCTGTGCGCCTTCCGTCGAAATATCCTCGACAGCGACGATGTACTGTTTGCCTTCAACAGTGATGCGGAATTTCTTCTCCATGGATGTTTTCTCGCAAAATTGGGGTAAGGGAATGAAGAGCCGAAAAAATCAGTCAACCGAAAATCAGCGTGCTGCACGCGGCGCGTGCGAAGTGTGATGAACCGAACGCGCCTCCGCAGTCCAGCTATAGCCATGCATTGGCGTCTCGATGCGAACAATGCGGTGAGCGCCGAACATCGCTGCGACGGCGGCGGTGATAACCGCCAAGTGTTGCTGCGGAATACCGGCTATCGCCGGTTGCGGCGTTGCCGGCGCGGGCTTGGCGACCGGCTTGGCCTCGGCCTGAACCTGACGCGACAGCGTCCAGACAATGCCGCGAATGACGACCGCGACCAGCATCGACACCACGATCACAATGCCGTAAATCACGAGGATGTCGCCAATGGCGTCCATCGTGGTATAGGAATGATTCATAACGGTTTTCCGGTAAGGTGGATAAACGGGCCGGACCGGCGCAAACCGGTTTCCGGACCAGGTTCAAAGCGGAATATCGCCGTGTTTCTTAGCGGGCCGTAGTTCGCGTTTGCTCAACAGCTTGCGCAGCGACAGCGCAATAGTGGCGCGGGTATCGGCCGGTTCAATCACGTCGGTGATGTAGCCGCGTGAAGCCGACATGTAGGGCGAGGCAAACTTCGCGCGGTACTCCGCCGCCAGTTCGGCCGCCTTGGCCTTGCGATCTTCCGCAGCCTTGAGTTCGTTGCGATAGAGAATGTTGACCGCGCCTTCTGCGCCCA
>JAGRHK010000047.1 GCA_020444985.1 Candidatus Competibacteraceae bacterium | reverse complement strand
GCCGTTGAGCGGCTTAAAAACAGTCCCGGTAACGCCCAGAACGGCGATTTGAAAGCGTACAAGCCCGCCAACGCCACGCTAATCAAAGTAACTGCGGCTGGAGTGCTGCTGGTGAAGCCGACGCTGAACAGCGCCACGGCTGCCACGCCCAGCGGAATGGCCGAATGCAGCTTGCGCTCATCGTGCCGGTCGGAATTGCGCGACCACAGCACCATTGTGACGGTAGCGACGATGTAGGGCAGCATGGCGATCAAGCCGATCTGGAAATGGCTGAGCGATTTCGACAGTCCCTGGATGATCTGCGGCATCCAGTAACCCACACCCAGACTGCCGCATTGATAGACGAAGTAGATGAAGGACAGATACAGCACCTTAGTGTTTTTCATCGCTTCAAAAACGCTCAGATGCTTGACGTTCTTGCGTTTTTTACGATCCGCTTCCAGCTCGGAGATCAGCCAGTTCTTTTCGTCCTCGGTCAGCCATTTGGCGTCTTGCGGCTTGTCGGTCAAACGGAGGAAGCAAATAACACCGAAGATCACCGCTGGCACGCCTTCGAGAAATAGCATCCAGCGCCAGCCGCTCCAGTCGAACCAGTGGATGTGATCCATGATCCAGGTGCTCATCGGCGCGCCGATGATGTACGACACCGGAATTGCCGCCGTGAACAGTGCGACCGTGGTGGCGATTTCCTTGCTGCGGAACCAGTAAGTGAGATAGACGATGATGCCAGGGAAGAAACCGGCCTCTGCCACGCCCAGCAGAAAGCGCAGGATGTAAAGCTGGGTGGAGTTTTGCACGAAAGCCGTGAGCACGGCGATAAGACCCCAGGTCACCAGGATGCGTGCGATCCACACCCGCGCTCCGAATTTGGCCAGCATCACGTTGCTGGGCACTTCAAATAAGAAGTAACCGATGAAGAAAATGCCGGAAATGAAGCCGAAAGCTTCGCTGCTCAGGGCCAGTTCCGCATTCATTTGCAGCGCGGCGTAGCCGATGTTGGCGCGGTCGAGGTAGGAAATGATGTACAGCAGAAATACGAAGGGCACGATGCGCCAAGTCACCTTGCGCACGATGGCCTTTTCTTCAGTTTCAGTGTAGGTCATGGTGATCTCCTTGGGTTGTTATATCAATGTTATCAATAAGATAAAATCAGGATTCCGGGTGGGTGATCAGGTGGAAAACACCATACAGACCGGGCTGCCGGTCGGCGTGGATTGACCAGTTGGGTGTAACTGACCGCTGGTGGGATCGACCGAGAACGCGACGATGGTGTCGCTGTCCTCATTCAGCGCGTACAGCAAGCGTCCGTCGGGCGACAGCGTGAAAAAGCGCGGGGTCTTGCCTTGGCTGGGTTCAGCGCTGACAAAGGCCAGTAGGCCGGTGGCGGGATCGACGCTGAAGAGCGCGATGCTGTTGTCGCCGCGATTTGAGGCGTACACCGCCGTCCCAGCGCGGTTGGCGGCGATCCCTGCGGCACGGCTGTTGCCGGTGAAGGTCGAGGGCAGCGTCGGCAAGATTTGCAAGGGCTTGAGTTGGCCGGTTGCGGCGGTGTAGGTGTAGCTGGTGACCGTCGAATCCAGCTCGTTGACCACATACAGCATCGGCTTGATTGGATGGAATGCGGCATGACGTGGGCCGGCACCTTCGCGGGTGACGACGAACGGTTCTACGGCAGGTGTCAGCCGACCGTCGTCAAAGGCGAAGCTGAAAATACGATCCAGCCCCTTGTCCGGCACGATCAGGTACTTTCCGGCGGGATCGAACAGGTCGTAGTGTGGCTTGGCCTGTTTTTGCTCGATGCGGTGCGGGCCAATCGGACCTTCCAGCGGCATGAGCTGGCTGAGCGGTTGCAGTGCGCCATCGTCGGCCACCGGCAACACGGCCAGACTTGATCCAATGTGATTGGTGACGACGAGAGAGCGGCCACTCGGATCGAGGGCCAGATGAACCGGATTCTTGCCCTCGGTACTCTGGCGGTTGATGAAGCGCAACCGACCACTGTCCCGATCCACGGCAAAAGCGCTCACTTCGGTTTGATCGCCATGCACCGTGTACAAAAAATCACCGTTGCGGTTCAGCGTCAGATAGGAAGGATTAACCAGATCGCGTACCACCTCGACGAGATCGAGTCGGCCACTGACGGGATCGACGCGGAAAATGCTGATGCCTTCTCCGCGTGCGTTGCGCTCACGGGTCGTGCGGCTACCGACATAGGCATACATGTACTTGTCTCCTTTGTTGGTTTTCGAGGCTATGGGTGTCGCCGGGATCGCCAAGGTACTCACCTAGGCAGCGCTGACTAGACGCACTTCGATTAAGAGCAACTGGCGGCGGGTCAGCGGGTATATGGCAATACCGTTCTCTTTTTGGAAAGATTCCATCACCGGCCTCCTGAGTCGCTGTTATTCGGCCTAAACAGAATAGGAATGAGGCGGTTTTTACTGCTGCTTCAAGCCCCGTAATATCCGTTTATAGCTGTGAAGCATTATAGAAAGCGGCAATTCGCTTGAAAATTGATCATTTGCCACAGGAACATTCGCGAAATGCGAACGATAGTAGTTTCTTTTGTCGATGCGATTTGCGCAGCCCACCGAGCGGTTGGCTGCGCCTAGCGTTCAAGCGTTGGGAGGGATATCGCCGCCCGTTCAGGGATTGCGGGCGGTAACGGCTAAATGGGTGAGGTGGTCGAGCAGCGTCTTGGCCAGCGGACTGAGATAGTCGGGATCGCGCACGATCAGATTGAACTGCCGTTCGGCCCAGCGCTCGTTGAGCTCTACGATCTTGAGGCGACCGCTATCGGCATAAGGGGCCAGCACGCCGTGCGGCAGCAGGGTGATGCCGAGGCGGGTTTCGACGAGGCAGCACATGGCGTCGAAGCTACTGACCTGTACGCGCTGATGCAGGGGTAGTCCGCAAGATTTTGCTGCTTGATTCAATAAGATGGATAGGGAACTATCGGCATGAGGGCCGACGAAGGAATAGCCTGCCGCCTCAGAAAATTTGGCCGATTTTTTTCGCGCCAGCGGATGGCCTTTGGGGACGCCCAACATCAGCCGATCCCGGCGATACGGCACCGAATGAAGGCCGACCAGCGGTGTTTGATCCGTCACCACCCCGATTTCGGCGGAGCCATCGGCCACCGCCAGCACGATGGCTTTGCCGGTGCGCTCTTCCAGCGAAACGTTGACCTGTGGGTACTGCACCAGAAAAGCTTCGATATCTTCGGGTAGAAATTGGATCAGTGCCGAAGCTACGGCGCTCAGTCGCACATGGCCTTTGACGCCGGTCGAATATTCGCCGAGTTCAATATCCATACGCTGCACCAGCGCGATGATCTGCCGGGCATGATGCAGCAGTGATTGTCCGGCAGGCGTCAGATTCACCCCGCGCGCATGACGCTGCAAGAGGGGAGTACGAACCAGTTTTTCAAGCTCACCAATGCGTTTACTCACTGCGGACACGGCCAAGTGCTCGCGCTCGGCGGCACGCGTGAGATTGCCGCATTCGGCTATGGCGATGAATAGCTTGAGGCTGGTGAGATCGTGGCGCATGGCGAATATTTTAACGCGAGTTCCATATCGTCATTCTCGCGTAAGCGGGAATCCAGTCCTTGCGATATCCACCTAGATCCCCGCTTACGCGGGGATGACAGTAAATGAAAGAGGAAGTTAGGGAATGTGCCGTTATTTTTGGAGCACCATGAATAGGCGTCGAAATGGAAACAGTGTGTCGCCATTTTCTTGCGGTGGATATGCTTCACGAAGTCTTCTTGCGTAATCTTCCTCAAATTCCGGACGATCTGCCTCTTCAAGAGCATCGAGAAACTGTTTTAGCCAAGTCCCTTTTGTCCATTCTTTAACCGGATCGATTCCCCGGAGTATCTGAAGGTAAGTGGTTTCCCATATGTCGATTTTCGAGGCGATCTTTGCAACGAGATCATAGTAAAACTGCGCACTGTGTACCGGTGATGGGCGAATAAGATGTTCGAGTCGGGAAGCCCGTGGTCCCGATTTAAGCGTCTCCCAAATCAGGGTATGCGACGGTTCATTGAAATTATTCGGCATTTGCACCGCTAAAACGCCGTTTTTAGAGAGCATATCCATCAAGCGAGGGAAGAGTGTTTGATGGTCAGGAAGCCAATGTAATGCAGCATTCGAATAGATAACGTCCGCCGGTTCATCTGGCAGCCATTCGGCGATGCTCTGGCATTTCCAGGTGATGTCCAAGTGCGCATTTTCTGCGCGCGCCTGTTGAAGCATTTCCTCAGAATCGTCAATGCCGACTATTTTTGCATCACGCCAACGTTGTGCCAGCATGCGTGTAACATTGCCTGCACCACATCCCAGATCGTACACCGTCTGCGGCGAATCAATCTCGATACGAGCCAGAAGGTCTTGTGCTGGACGAAATCTGGGTTGTGCGAACTTGAGGTATTGTTCGGGATTCCACATGGCCTACGCGTCCCCATTTTAGATCAAAGGTATGTTGTGCATTGTTCAGGTGCTCTCGAAACAATGCAATGCACCTTGGTTAAATCATGGAAATCTATTGATTTGGATCAGGAACACGCACCCAGCCTTCCATCAGGCGTCTGGCCGAGCGGCTCATCATGGCTTTGCTGACGACCCATTCGCCGTCGATCTCCTGCGCTTCCGCACCGACACTTAAGGTTCCCGATGGATGTCCGAAGCGCACTCGTCCATCCGGCGTCTTTCTCGCCAAACGGTTGGGGATCGTGCCCGGAATCGCGACGGCAGCGGCGATTGCTACAGCCCCGGTTCCTGTCATCGCGTGATGCAGCGGACCCATCGAAAAAACGCGTGCCAGAAGATCGATATCCTCGGCCTTGACCACCCTGCCATCCGAGGCGGTGTAAGTCTGGCTTTGCGCAACGAAAGAGACTTTTGGGGTATGCGTGGTCTTTGCAGCCTCTTCCGGCGTGCGCGCTAAGCCCATGGCGACAGCGCCGTAATTACGGATTTTCTCGATGCGTGCCAGGATATCCGGCTTGGTGTTGATGTCAGGTTGCAGCTCGGTGCCGGTGAAGCCAAGGCTTTTTGCTTCGACAAAAATCGTCGGCAGACCAGCGTTGATCAGCGTCACCTCAAAGGTGCCGACACCAGGCACTTCCAGCGAGTCGATGAGGTGCTCAGTCGGCAGCATGGAACCGCCTTCCCCTTCGCCTTCATCAGCGCCTGGATCGATGAATTCGAGCTTGATCTCGGCAGCCGGAAAAGTCACACCGTCCAGCTCAAAATTGCCTTCTTCCTGGACTTCGCTGTTCTGCATCGGCACATGTGCGATGATTTTCTTGCCGATGTTCGCCTGCCAGATCCGAACGGTGGCCCAGCCATCCGTCGGCGCTTGCACCAATCCCATGCTGATCGCATAAGGACCGACGGCGGCGGTCATATTACCGCAGTTGCCACTCCAGTCGATGGTGGATTTATCGACGGCCAGACCGCCAAACAGATAATCCACATCGCAATCAGGCTGTGCGGATTTCGAGATGAGGACCACTTTGGCCGTGCTCGATGTTGCCGCACCCATCCCGTCGATGTGCTTACCGTAGGGATCGGGACTGCCGATTACGCGCAGGAGAATCCGGTCGCGGGCCACTGGGTCCGCTGGTAGATCGGCTGGATCGAAGAACACGCCTTTGCTGGTGCCACCGCGCATATAAACGGCGGGTATGCGAAGTTGGGTCATGATTCAGATCCTCTTTATGAATGGCTTCTCGTTTATTGTTCGGCCAGGAGTTCATGCGCCATACGCGGCAGTAATCCAGTGGTTCCCGGTTCGAACTCCAACGGCAGCACACCCATGCCGACCAAGAATGCACGGCGTACCAAGGCGTATCTTGGGTCGGTATTCGAATCGAGATAAGATCATGTTATCTCGATAAAGTTATGCGAGCGCTTTCTTTCGCCATCGTTGCTGTGCGGCCAATGCGGCGGCAGCTAGCGCAAGTGGTACGAACGACACCCACAGCACCGTATTCCAGCCATAGGTGGATAGCAGGCCACCCGATGAGAACGATCCGATGGCCATCAGACCGAAAATAATGAAGTCGTTAAACGACTGCACCCGCGTCTTCTCCTCAGGCCGATGGCACTCCAATACCAGGGCGGATGCGCCCAGGAAGCCGAAATTCCAACCCACTCCCAGCAGGATCAATGCGGCCCAGAAGTGTGTTACATCTGCGCCTCCTAACCCAACGGCGGCGGACAGTCCAGTCAAGATCAGCCCCACCATTGCCACGTATCCGGCACCGAAACGAGTAATCAGAGTACCGGTGAAAAAACTGGGCGCGTACATCGCAATGACATGCCATTGCAAACCCAGATTAGCCAATGCTTGTGAGTGCCCGCAAAGGCGCATTGCGAGCGGTGCCGCCGTCATCAGGAAGTTCATCAGCATGTAAGATACCGCGCCACAGATGACAGCGGCCACGAAACGTGGCTGGCGCACAATCACCGAGAGCTGCCGCCCGCCAACGATTTCTTCTGCCGTAGGCATCGGCAATTTCACACCCAGCAGGATGAAGGCTGAGACCACGGCGGCTATGGCCTGCACGAGGAAGGTGATGGCAAATGTATGCGAGGGCCACAGATCCATGGTCCAAGTCACCAATTGTGGTCCCACCACTCCGGCAGCCACGCCCCCGGCCATGACCAGCGACAGCGCCCGTGCGCGCTGCTGCGGCGCCACTCCATCGGCGGCTGCAAAACGAAAGGACAACACTACGGCGGCGTAACTTCCGCCGAAGAAGGTTGCCCAGCAGAACAGCCAGAACCAACCCATGACCACGGCGATCATGGCTAGCAGTCCCGCCAATACCCCTGCTCCGGTTCCTGCCAGAAAAGCAGCACGCCGACCATGCCGCCGTGCGAGGGCGCCCGCAGGCAAGATGCACGCCGCCATGCCCACTACAAAGATGGAAATGGGCAGTGTCGCCAGCATCGGCGAAGGAGCCAGCATGTTGCCGACAATGGCGCCTGTGGCATAGGTCACCACCGAGTTTGCACCCGCCAGCGCCTGGGCAATGGATAAGCGCCAGATATTTTCGTGCTGAATCTTTTCGGGCAGCGCATCGTTGATTGGAGTAGTGCAGTCAAGTGTCATTTTTATGCCAATTCGGGATAAATAGGGTGCGGAATATCGGATCCAAACGTTTAGCCCGAACTTGGAACACCTCAACCCACAATTTCAACCTCTTGTCAATGCGCTAAGTCCTAGTTCAGTCTAAATCGCTTGGACAGCCATTGGCCATAATGGTGGTCTGGACCGATGCGATGGGCTGTCCGATGTTCATTGACCGACCCAGGCCGATTTTCGTTTCGGCGGTGGTGCGTAGTCATTGGGACATTGAAAATCAACAGTATTCTGTTCAACCTATCCAGCGCGCGCGCGCGATGCGTGGCAAGCCTGCGGCATCCCGATGATCGCTCACTTCGCTGAAACCTTGTGCCGAGAGTAACCGGGGAACTGTTTCACCTTGATCGTAGCCATGTTCCATCAGTAGCCAGCCGCCGGGTTTCAGGCAGTGGGGCGCTTGGGCAATAATCACGCGCAGGGCGTCCAGCCCGTCTTGGCCTGCGATCAGCGCTGCTGAGGGCTCGAAGCGCAGCGCGCCTTCCCGCCAACCAGGATCGGTAACGGCAATATAGGGCGGATTAGCGGCGATGAGATCAAATCTTTCGCCGGTGAGCGCTGCACACCAGTCGCCTTGACGAAACTCGACATTGGCGATGTGCAAGCGTTGTGCATTGCGCCGGGCAACGGCCAAGGCGGCAAGACTGCTATCCGTAGCGACGACGTGCGCTTGGGGCCGTTCTACCGCCAGCGCTAAAGCAATCGCGCCGCTTCCCGCGCCGAGATCAACCACCTGGATTGCGCCATGCGCCGGCAACTGCTCCAGCGCCAGTTCCACCAGCAACTCCGTTTCAGGACGCGGAATCAGGGTGTCCGAGGTCACTTCCAGTTCCAGAGACCAGAATTCTCGGCGACCAAGAAGATAGGCGACCGGTTCGCCGGCCTGGCGTCGTGTCAGCCATGCAGCGAAGCGCGCCGCTTGTTGAGGCTCCGGCACCCGCTCTGGCCAGGCATGGAGATAGCTGCGCGGCCGATCAAGCGCCGCCGCCAACAAGATTTCGGTGTCTAGTCGCGGGGATGCGCTGACTCCGGCCAGTTGCTGGGTCGCAGCGCTTAACAGTTTCTGGAGAGTAGGAGTCGTCTTCTCAATCAAGCGTGTTCGCAGTACGCAAAAAAGTTGTCATGACATTGACTCCCCCTCCTGCTTACGGGAGAGGGATTAAGAGAAGAGGGATTAGGGGAAGAAGGGATTGATCATGTGCTGACAAGGCAGTTAAGGCGTAGGTGTAGGCGTAGACTGCTTTGCTGTCTGATAATCGGGAATCAACGCGCAGCCATGGCCGTAATGGTGCTGCAAGGTCTGCCAGACTTCAAAAAAGTATTGATGGGAAGTTTCATCGCGTGCTGACGGACTGGCAGCGGCTTCTGTTCCAATCGGATCCAGCACCGCCAGGGTATTGCCCGGCGTCGGTAAGTGGTGGGCGTCAAGCAAAGCCACTGCCTGGTGAGCATAACCACCATTTTCCTGCTCGCCGACGCCAATCCGGTAGAGTCGGAAATCCTTCATGCGCGCCATTCGCGGCAGATAGTGGAGCATACGACGGGTGGCGCCATCCTGATCGCCGCCTTGCGTGGCATGGTGGCTGTCAAAACCAAAATCAGTGTAAACCTGTTCAATCCG
>JAGRHK010000479.1 GCA_020444985.1 Candidatus Competibacteraceae bacterium | reverse complement strand
CAGCATGTACAGGCCCAAACCCAGCGCCCCAAGCAACACACTGCCTAAAAACAGCGAAAAAATCAGCGACAACAGGGCGCGGACCACATGAAGCGGCAATGCGCCGAGCTGACGCACGGATCGAGCTTTGATCATCTTTAATTCCAATTCGGCGGGAACGATTACGGCCTATCCGCTTGGCGGCCACCGGTCATTCTGTCTTAATACCAAAGTTTCAGTTTTCACGACCATCCTGGAGCCTGGCGAGTGTCTTCCCCCGATAAATCCTTTGATCAATCAACATTGATCACGGCGCTCCTGCGTCCTGACTGCTATGCGCATCCGGCGACTACAGTCGAGCATGTGCAGACCCATATTTCCCACCTGCTACTGGTGGGTGATTATGCCTACAAGATCAAGAAACCGGTTAATTTGGGATTTCTTGATTTTACCAGTCTCGAACATCGTCATTATTATTGCCAGCAGGAACTGCGCCTGAACGGACGATTAGCGCCGGATTTGTACCTGGCGTGCCTTGCCATCGGGGGCGATCCGCGACATCCGGTGCTGGGCGCAGAACCAGCCATCGAATATGCCGTGTGGATGCGCCGTTTTCCTCAGGAGACGTTGTTGGATCGGAGATTAGCCGCCGGCAGGCTGGAAAATTGTCATATCGAGGGACTGGCGCGCCAGTTGGCCGGTTTCCATCAGACGATTCCGCTGGCCGATCCCACGACGCCATTTGGCGAGCCGGAGCAGGTTCTTCAGCCAATGCTGGATAATTTTACCGCGATCCGCCCCCGGTTGAGCGATTTGGATGATCGGGCAATTCTGGCCGAAGTGGAGCGCTGGACCCTGGATGCCTCCGCGCGTTGGCGAGGCCGGTTGATGGAGCGCAAGGCCTGTGGCTGGATTCGTGAAGGTCATGGCGATTTGCATCTGGGCAACATGATTTTGACGGATGATGGTCAAGTCACCATTTTCGATGGGATTGAATTTAATGACGCACTGCGCTGGATCGATGTCATGAATGACCTGGCGTTCCTGATCATGGATTTGCAAGCGCACCGCGTCGGACATTTTGCGCAGCGCGCACTCAATGTCTGGCTGGAGTACAGCGGCGACTTTGCCGGCGTCGCCCTGCTGAACTATTACCAGGTTTACCGGGCGATGGTGCGGGCGAAGGTCAATGCCATTCAGGCCCGTCAGGAGGGGATTGCCGATGCGGACTGCATCGCTGCCCGTGAGCGTTGCCGGGATTATTTGCGCCTGGCGTTGGCCTTGACCCAGGAGCCAGCGCCGTTCTTGTTGATCACGCACGGCGTTTCCGGTTCCGGGAAATCGCGTCGGAGCGGTCAGTTGATGGAAGTATGCTCGGGCGCCATTCGCATCCGCGCCGATGTCGAGCGCAAGCGGTTGTTTGGACTGTGTCCGCTGGATGATAGCCGCTCCAGGTTCGGTCAAGGGTTGTACACCCCGGAGGCCAGCGCGCGCACCTATCAACGTTTGCTGGAATTAGCACAGGAGTTGCTGGCGGCGAAGCACCCGGTGCTGGTTGACGCCACGTTCCTGAAGCGCGCGCATCGGGAACCGTTTCGTGAACTGGCGACGCGACATGGCGTACCGTTCATTCTGCTGGCGTGTGGGGCGGATGCGGATACCTTGCGGGAGCGGGTCGCCGCACGACGGGAGCGCGGCGATGATGCCGCTGAGGCGGATGTCGACGTGCTGGAGCGGCAACTCCAGTTCGTTGAACCGCCCGCGCCCGATGAATATCCTCTGAAAACCACTGGCGATGGTGATCTGGAGCGATTGCGGGCGGCGATCCTGGCGGCGCGCTAACACCCGCCACCGATTATTTAGCCAGATTGATGCCGGACGCAGGCGGTTCTTCCTCGAAGATTTCCCGATAGCTGGCGTAGATGGCGCAAATGGTCACCGGACCCAACACGAGGAGGCCCAGACCAAAGGGAACAATGGCGATGATCCCGAGGGCAACATAGATCAGTCCGAACACCAGCAACGGCAACATGTTAATCCAGGAGGCGGCGATGCTGGCTTGCACTGCGGGCCAGGCATTTTGCCGACCCAGCATGACCAGTGGCACGCCATAGAAAAGCGCCATAGCCATCAGGATACCGATCGTGATGACGAGCAACATGACGATCAAGCCGACGCCGGCGAGGATGCCACCCATCGCTTCGTTAGGGACGTGGGTTCCGGTGTTGTCCAGGGCAACCCCGGTGG
>JAGRHK010000478.1 GCA_020444985.1 Candidatus Competibacteraceae bacterium | reverse complement strand
AGGCGAAGCGGAAGGGCGTTCCGGTACAGTATGTGGACCCACGAAATACCTCGCGCCAATGTGCAGCGTGTGGGCATACGGGAAAAGCCAATCGCCAAACCCAATCCCGTTTTCAATGTGTCTCCTGTGGACATGTTGCGAATGCGGATACCAACGCGGCGATCAATATCGCGGCAAGGGCGACCGTCAATTCGCCTATCGTGGCGTGCAATGACGAAAAGGGACGTTCCGAGTACAGCCGCAAGCTCCGGCCTTCAGGCCGGGGTCGTTGACCCCACGCCCCATCGACAAATTCCACCATCCTGGCCGTGCAGGCCAGGACACAATCCAGCTCGCTTTTTCCAATGAGGGGTTTCTTTAAACCCGACGCCACGCCCATTGCGACAGAATTTTGGCGATTTTCCCGGCGACGTTTCAGCGATCCCGTCTGAATTCTCCATAACTTATTCATTAAAATATGAACAAGGCAATCCATAATTAATGGTACGCCATTTGCTTGATAAAAACTCATTCATTCCAAGAAGACTCAGGAACCCCCATGGCTGAAAAAGACGCCGCTAAACCCGAAAAGAAAGGTTCCGGCCTCCTCAAAATTCTGTTGTTCCTCATTGGCGGCCTGATTCTGATCGGTGGGTCAATTGGCGTAACCTTGTTTCTGACTGGCGCGTTGAATAAAGGCGCTAACGAGGAAGAACATATGGCAGCCGCGTCAGCGCATGGCGGCGCGAATAGCGCCACTGCGCCAATTCCGCTTAGAGGACCGCCGATCTACCTTCCCATTGATCCCGCATTTATCGTCAACTTCGAGGATCAGGGTATGTTGCGCTACTTGCAGATTGGTTTGACGATCATGGCCCGCAACCAGCAGATCATCGATGCCGTAACGCAGAACATGCCACAAATTCGCAATGACCTGATCCTCCTGTTTTCCAATCAGAAAATGGAAGTACTGAATTCACTGAATGGAAAGGAAAAGCTGAGAATGCAAGCGCTCGCGCAGATTCAAGGCATTTTGACCCGCGAGATTGGCATACCCGGTATCGAAGCGGTGTATTTCACTGCTTTTGTATTGCAGTAATCCTTATGTCCACCGACCAGTTTCTGACCACGGATGAACGCGACGCTCTAATGGAAGTCGTGTCGAAGAAATCGCGGAGTCGGAGCATCAGTTCTGGCGTTTTTAAGGATGAAGCACAATCGTACGATCTGGCGAGCCAGGATTATGCGATTAACAACCTGCTACCGGTCCTGGAAACGATTCATGAACGCTTTGCTCATCGTTTGCGCATTGGCCTGTTCGACTTGTTGCGCCGGGATTTAATGGTCACGGTCGGCGCGATCGAGAAGCGCAGTTATATCGATTTAACGACTTCCCTCAGCGTTCCTTGCAGCGTCAATGTCATCAGCATGGCGCCTCTGAGCGGTCCGGCCTTGCTGATTTTTGACCAGGAACTGATCTTCATGGTGGTCGACAGCTTCTTCGGTGGTACTGGGCGCTTGTATAAATCTCCCAGCGCCCGCGCTTTTACCACAACCGAGACCCGTTTCATTCAGCGCCTCGTTGAATTGTCCTTCCGTTGTCTGGAGGAGGCCTGGGAACCGTTCGCAACCCTCAAATGCATCCGTGACGGCTCTGAAAGCAAACCACAATTTATTACTGCGCTCAATCCGACCGAAACCCTGGCTGTGAGCAGCGTCCACGTTAGCCGAGACAACATTGCCGGCATTCTGCACTTGGCGCTGCCGTATTCCATTCTGGAGCCGATCCGCAAAACGCTGTTAAACAGTTTGCACAAGGAACATCCCAACCCCAATGCGCAACTGACGGCGCGCTTGCAAGAGGGTCTCCAGGACAGTCAGGTTGAGCCGCATTGCTACCTGGCGGGTTTTGACCTCTCGCTCAACGACTTGCTGGAGTTGAAAGTCGGTGACGTCATTCCCGTTGATATTCCGAATACAGCGATTTTACAGGTTGAAAACGTACCGGTTTATCGCGGTTCCTATGGCGTCGCCCAGGGATGGCGGGCGCTCAGGGTTGAACAAACGCTGGAGCGCCCCGATCATCCAGCCGCGCATTCAGCGCCATCAACGGATTTTTCCCCCTTCGAAGTCAAGAGCTGACAGGGACTGATTTTTCCATCCACAGCGTCATTTCAAGAGAGCGTCGCACCATGAATGATGAAGTTGCTACCCCGGATACCGCAACGATGCTCGATGAAGCGCCTGCAAAA
>JAGRHK010000477.1 GCA_020444985.1 Candidatus Competibacteraceae bacterium | reverse complement strand
CACAGCAGATTGTGCTGTTGGGGCATTGGGCGCGACCATTGCATTATCACATTCATGATCCTCAGACCCTAACTACCGAATATTTCCGGAGTTGCTTTGCCGTGATCCTGCCGGCGGTCCATTATCTACTTTGCGACTTGCGACAGGATAATAGCCCGTGCATGCGCCCCTGAATATCTTTCTGACGTTTGATATCGAGGTCTGGTGTAATGGCTGGACTGCGCTTGATGAACGTTTTCCCGCAGCTTTCGAGCGGTATATCTTTGGTCGTTCATCGGCAGGTGATTTTGCCCTGCCCAGAACATTAGAAATCTTGCATCGCCATAGGTTGAAGGGTGTTTTTTTTGTAGAACCCCTGTTTTCCCTGCGGTTTGGCAAGGAATATCTGCGCACGATTTGCCAGTTAATCCAGGATGCCGGTCAGGAAATTCAGTTGCACCTTCACCCGGAGTGGACTGATGAAATCCGCCCGGCGATTTTTCCCGACAAACCGTATAAACGTCAGCACCTGTTCCACTATGACCGCGCCGAGCAGACACACTTGATCAAGCGAGGGCGCGCCTTGCTTGAAGCTACTGCGGATCAGCCGATATCCGCATTTCGGGCCGGGAGCTTTGCTGCAAATGGCGATACGCTGGCCGCAGTGGCTGAAGCGGGTTTGAACATTGATGCCAGTCTCAATGCAACATGCGCGTTTTCCGGCGCGGACCTGCGTGATCAGATCGATCTGACCCTACCGCAACGCTATCATGGCTTGCAGTTGGTTCCGCTCAGTGTCTTTCGGGATGGGACAGGCAAGCTGCGTCATGCCCAGATCGGCGCTTGCAGCGTTGCTGAATTGCAGGCAGCCATGCGCGATGCGCAATGTAAGGGACACAGGACTTTCACCATTTTATCGCACAACTTTGAAATGCTACGTAGTGGTTCTTCGGAACCGGACGGCTGGGTCGTCAAGCGTTTCGAGCGACTGTGCGGTTTTCTAGCTACGCATCGTGAGCATTTTCCGACCCGAGGATTGAATGAAGCGTTGGCGTTACCTGAGCAGGGGACGTCGCTGGCATGGCCGCGCGTGGGCCCTGTGGCAACCCTGATCCGCTATTATGAACAGACGCAGCGGCGCTTACGCCGGTGAGACTGACTTTGAGCGACCTCCACAGTCAACCTCCCTGCATCGTGCTCGGCATCGAGACGCAAATCGGTTTGGCGATCGTCCGCGAACTGGGCCGGTCCGGGGTGCGCGTGATCGGGCTGGCGAATCGGGATCGCTCGATTGGCTTAGCCTCTCGTTATTTGGAGCGTGGCATCGTTGTGGGAACACAGCGCGATGAGCAACTGGTTGAAACCGTGCGCGGGTTGGGTGATGTCTATGGGGATGTGGTGCTGTTGGCGGTGTCAGAAAATGATCTGACGTGGTTGATTGACCATCAGGATCAGTTTGGGCGAGTCAAGGCGATTACTCCGCCGGTTGCGGCGTTTCGTCAGGTGCTGGATAAGGCGCGCACTTTGGAGATTGCTGAAAAATTGGGCATTCGGGTTCCGCGTACTTATCCTGCGATGTGTGTGGAAGAATGGCGTACGGCGGCAGCCCAGGCGCGTTATCCCGTGGTCGTCAAGTGGGCCGATCCGCTAGCGGTCATGCCGCGCCTACGCGAACAGGGAATTCCCTTTCAGAAGGTTGAGTATGCGCTGGATCAGGCGGCGTTGCTGGAGATCGGCAAGCGCTATACTCCGATTGAGCAATGGCCACTGATTCAAGAGTACTGTCCCGGGCGGGGGCTGGGGCAGTTTTTCTTTGTTTACCAAGGAGAAGTGCTGCGCCGGTTTCAGCATCTGCGCATTGCCGAATGGCCGCCCGAGGGCGGCTTTTCCAGTGTTTGCGATGTAGCGCCGCTCAGTGAGCATCGGGATTTGCAGGAACGTTCGATTGCTTTATTGCGGGCGATTGGCTGGGAGGGATGCGCGATGGTGGAGTATCGTTTGGATGAGGCGACCGGGGAGGCGGCGCTGATGGAGATCAATGGGCGATTTTGGGGCAGTTTTCCGCTGGCGGTTCATGCGGGGGCAAGCTTTGCCCTTTTGGCTTATTATGCTCAGGGGCTGGAACAAGCGCCATCACTGCCGCCATTACGCGAGTCGTTACGTTGCCGTATGGTCAGCACGGAGTTGAAACGGCTGGCGCGCCTGTTTTTCCAGCCCAGCCGCATTGTCGATCCATATTATGTGCGCCGCCCAGGTCG
>JAGRHK010000476.1 GCA_020444985.1 Candidatus Competibacteraceae bacterium | reverse complement strand
CAACGCGCCGCTCAAGGTGGCTTGTGCCAGTTTTTCTTTAATGGCGCGTAACTCCGCCAGCGTCGATTGCTGGCAGATCGTGCGGATTTTTCTGATCTGCATGGTGTACTCCTTAAAAAAAGAAAAGGGGACACACCACGCCCCCTCTGGGGATCGGTGTATCCCCAGGGGGTTGCAAAAACCGAAATTCATGCGAACCTGATCCCATTGATGAACAGGAGGGCTGACATGAATCCAAACGATGACAAACGCCGATGGTTTATCGCGGATACGGGTTCCGACCGCATCCGCTTCACCGCCACAGGCCGCGCGGCCTTGGGCGCTCGTTTTGCGCGCGCTGGGATTGATCTTGATCAGATCGATACCCTGACAAATGCCCGAGCGGCGGCGGCGGAGGTTTCCCATCAGGAATTGCAGGCGCTGGCGGCTCACCTGAAAGGTCGCGATCCGGCGCTGGATGCGGTGATGGCGGGATTACCCGAGTGGGGTTGTTAGTTCTCGCCAAACAGCTCCCGTAAAGCAATATGCTCTTTCACGACCCGTAGGGCGCTCAGAGCATTGGTGCCGGTGAGCTGGCCTGATTTGATCATTTTCTCAAGCTGAGCCTCCTTTTCACGGAGTTCAGCCAGCGTGGCGGTTTCGCAAAACCGCTCGATTTTCCACATTTCCATAACGCGCTCCTTCGTGAAAAAAAGGGACACGTCATGCCCCCGCTGGGGTTTGGCGTATCCCCAGGGGGTTGCAAAAACAAGAATCCATGCGAGCCTGATCCCATTGATTCAATGGAGGGCCAACATGCATTCCGATCAGGAACATCCAATCCTCGATGACGAGGAATCTGAGCCGCTTTACCATCGCGATAAAAGCGGTCATTTCGCCTTCACTGAGAGAGGCGCCGACCAATACCGCAAACGATTTGCCCGTTTTGGTATCCGCGTGGAAACCATCCATACCTTGGAAGACTTCCAAGACGCGCTGGCTCTGTCTCAAGCGGCCTTTATCGACGAATTGGTCGCTATCGCCCGCAATGGTCCCCGTTCGCTAGAACGCAACCTGCTGATTGCAGTCGCGCGCGGAGATAAGGCGGAGCACCAGCGGCTGCTTCGTCTTGTGAAAAGACGCAACGCGCTGGATTTGCAGGTGATCTAACCGATCAACGCGGTGATTGCTCAATACGGTGAGCGGCAATAGCCCTGTTGTATCGATCCTGCATTTCTCCTACTCGAAATGCTGCTTCCAGCACTTCGTCCAGATCTCCACATTCCTGGAGTTCTTCCAACTCAACCAACGCATCCTCAATGCGCTGTTTAAGCTGAATCAAGGTTTCTTCAGTCATTACCTCACTCCTCTTATTAGGAAACCCATCATGCACGACGACGATAAAACCGCCCTCGTGGATGCGGATGAACCCGAACCGTTTTATCGGCTGGATGCCAACGGTCGCCTGACGTGGACCGAGGAAGGCTTACGCACCTATCGCAAGCGCTTTGCCCGGTTCGGTATCCACATCGAGACTATTACGACCTTCGAGGACTTCCGAACGGCGATGCTTCTTTCGGCCCGCGTGTTTGTGGAAGACACGCTCGAACAAATCGCCGAGCGCGCCCAAGGCAAACCTTGGCGTGAGCTGCTGGAAGCGGCGTTTATCGGCGATAAGGCGGCTATCGAAAAAGCCCGCCGCCGCTATGAAACCCGCCAGAAACTTTCCGTGATCAAGCAATGAACGCGGACGCGGGTCTTTTCCTACTCGATCCTGCAACGGGTCAGTTGCGGTTCACTGCGAAAGGATGTGCGGTGCTTGGCTCGCGCTTTGCCCGTGCCGGGATCGATGTGCGGTCTTTACGGACGCTGGAACAGGCCCGTGCTGCCGCGATTGAGGTAACACACCAGGAGCGACTTGCCCTAGCCGCCACCCTAAAAGGTGCCGATCCGGTACTCGATGCCGTAATGGCCGAGTTACCGGAGTGGCGCGATTAATCTAAAGAGGCCAAGGCCGTCTCTAGTGCCCTCACCCACTCCTCAGATCGTTCTTGACCTGCCAGGTCGTGGATCTTAAGAGGCTGTACGGAAAATAACATGTTGATATTAAATATAATATCAACAGCTAGTCGGCTGAAATCCAGCGCTAGAGGTCAATTCCAGAGTGAATCTCTTTAAAAATCAATTAGGAATTCTTCGACAGTCTCTTAGAGAGTGTGAAAAAACATTAATATCCTATAAAACTGACAAAGCGGGCTCCTGCAATA
>JAGRHK010000475.1 GCA_020444985.1 Candidatus Competibacteraceae bacterium | reverse complement strand
CACAGACAAGGACGGCTACGCCGTCCGCGCTATCCTTCCCCGCTCTGAACGGCGGGGCTTGGCGCGCACCGGGTCAAACTACACCCATTCGCTGCTGAGATCGACGACGATTTAGCCGATTGAATCGACCACCGGGCTGCCGGCGGCCAGATCAATGGCCGTCCCGTACCACTGTACAATTTCAGGGCTTTGTTGTTGCTGCCTTCACAGGACTCAGAAAAGAACAAATCGGTCCGTGATACGGCTGCGATGGTAGCGAACATGACCAGGTTTTTGAGGGCGCACCGTTTGGCGCAGTCTCCCTTCCTCCAAACCATATGACGACATGCATTATTTATGTAACATAATAATAAAAATCAGATCTCCATATGTTGAATCAATATAAACATTTCTACAGATTTTTTAGGTAAACCGTCGCTTGTTTTGTGACAGAAAGGTTTGAAACAATAGAGATTGTGCGTGATAGCATTAAAGAACGCTGTTGTGGCGCTTTATCCGCCGGATAGCGCCGCGCAGCCGGCGTGAATGAACGGAGGTCTTCATGAAAACCACGGTTCAACACCCGTTCCCCACCCAGGACGCCCTGTGCACCTTGATTGCGGCTATTCCAGGCGTGGTCTACCAATTCAAGGTGCAATCGGATGGCGCTTGGCAGTTTCTCTATCTGAGTCCTGAGATTGAAACCTTGTATGAGGTTTCATCAGAAGCCGTTTACGCCGATCCCGATGCGCTGACCCGCTGCATTCTTCCTGAAGATCGGCTCAAACATCACGCCGCCGTGGAGTACGCCAGCCAAACCCAGACCGCCTGGTTTCATGAGTATCGGATTCAAACCCCCACGGGCCAGCGCAAATGGGTGCATGCGCAAGCGACGCCCCATCCGCAACCGGATGGCAGTGTGCTGTGGTACGGCATACTGACCGATATTACCGAGCAGAAGCAGACCGAGGCGGCGCTGCGCGATCGCGAGGCGCAATACCGCTGCTTGATCGAGCATCTTCATGCTGGGGTGATCGTGCATGCTCCGGATACGCGAATTCTATTGGCGAATACGCAAGCGGCCCAACTGTTGGGTCTCAGCCTGGATCAAATGCGGGGCAAAACCGCCCAAGATTCCATATGGTCATTCGTTGGCGAAGATGAAATGCCCTTGCCGTTCGACGCCTATCCTGTCATCCAGGTGCGGGCCACGGGCCGACCGCTGCGTAACCTGATCGCCGGCATTAATCGTTTTGATACGGGCGACCGGATCTGGGCGCTGATCAATGCTTTTCCCGAATGGGATATCGACGGTAATCTCACGCAGATTGTCGTCATTCTGATCGATTTTACCGAGCGCAAGCATCAGGAAGAGGTGCTGAAACTCAGCGCAGCGCGCTACACGGCGATCGTTGAAGGGCAAACCGACCTGGTCTGTCGGTACCTGCCCAATGGAACGCTGACCTTTGTCAATGACGCTTATTGTCGCTACTTTGACCGCTCCACGGCCGATCTGCTAGCTCACTCTTTCCTGCACCTCATGCCTGATGAGGATCGGGCGCAAGTGATTGCCCCGCTCATCCAGTGCGATGCAGATCACCCTGTGGTCATCAACGAACATCGCGTCATCCGGAGTGATAACACGGTGCGCTGGGTGCAATGGACGAATCAGGCGATTCTCGATGATGGCGGCACCCTGATTGAATTACAGGCGGTTGGACGCGATATAACGGAACAGCGCCAAGCCGAGGAGGCGTTGCGGGAAAGCGAACGCTTTAACACCACCATTCTCAATTCGCTGAACGAAGGCATGGTCGTACTGGACGCGCAGGGCATCATCGTCAAAGTCAACGCGGCTTGGGAGCGCTTGGCCGAGGATAACAATGCTCCAGCAAAGATCCGCAATCCCATCGGCGCCAATTATCGCGAAGTTTGGTTCTCGGTCATGGGGCCGTCGGAACCTCCATCCGCGTTGATAGCCTGGACGGGCATCGAAGCCGTGATGACCGGTGTGCGCGACTATTTCACGGTGGAATATTGTAATGCGGCGGGAAAATCACAGTGGTTCCAGATGCGCGCCGTACCTTTGACCACCCTGCCGCGGGGCGTCGTGATCGTTCATGAAAACATTACGGAACGCAAACGCCTGGAAGTTGCTTTGCAAACGATGGCGACCACGGATGACCTGACCGGCTTGGCGAACCGGCGGCATTTTCTGGCGCGATTAACGGAAGAACAGGCCCGATTGCAACGGCAGGGTAACCAACGTGCGGTCGTTCTCATG
>JAGRHK010000474.1 GCA_020444985.1 Candidatus Competibacteraceae bacterium | reverse complement strand
ATATCTTCGGCGAAGAGCGGGTCGTGCACGGCGAGATGGCGCGAGAAGGCATCGGCGTGATCGAAGCGCCGCGCGGTACGCTGTTTCACCATTACCGGATCAACGAGGATGGGCTGATTGAGAAGGCCAACCTGATCGTATCCACCACCAACAATAACCAGGCGATGAACGAGTCGATTCGCCAGGTGGCCGAGAATTATCTGGATGGGAAGGAGCTGACCGAACCGTTGTTGAACCAGATCGAGGTCGCGGTGCGGGCTTATGACCCCTGTCTATCCTGCGCCACCCACGCTCTCGGGCAGATGCCCCTGCATGTAGAACTGGTTGACGATGCCGGCGAGGTCGTGGATCGCCTGGTGCGGGATGCGGATGGCGCGATTCATCACAAAGTCAATGGATTCTCGTTGGAAAATACATGAACTCCGGCGAAGCTTGGAGGCGACCATAAAACCAGCATTGGTTTTATCAAGAGTCATTGGTACAGCGTGCAAACCGCCGCCATGCCGGAACTCAAAGTAATTCTGGAGGCCGTGTTGCTGGCCGCTGGCGAACCGTTGTCGCTGGAGCGCTTGCTCGAAGTCTTTCCCGAAAGTGAAAGGCCCGAACGCGACGCCGTGCGCAAGGCGCTGCTGGAATTGATGCGCGACTATGCAGGGCGGGGCATGGAACTGGTCGAAGTCGCCAGCGGCTTCCGTCTGCAGGTGCCTCCTGTCTATTCGCCCTGGGTTTCGCGCCTGTGGGAAGAACGCGCCGCGCACTATTCGCGGGCGCTGCTGGAAACTTTGGCGTTAATTGCTTACCGTCAACCGATCACCCGCGGCGAGATCGAGGAGGTGCGCGGCGTTAGCCTGAGCAGCAGCATTATGAAAACCTTGCAGGAGCGGGACTGGATCAAGGTCATCGGTCATCGCGAAGTCCCTGGCCGCCCGGCTCTCTACGCGACGACGCGCGCCTTCCTGGACTATTTCAACCTCAAAAGCCTGAGTGAACTGCCACCGTTGGCTGCGCCGCGCGATCTGGACGCCATCGGCGCGACGCTCAATCAACGCGCTGCTCAGGCGCGACCGCAAACGGAACTTCCCGATGTCTGAACGCTTGCAAAAATTTCTGGCCCGGGTCGGCTACGGCTCCCGGCGACAAATTGAAGATTGGATTCGCCAGGGCCGCATCACGGTGAACGGCGTGCCGGCCCAACTCGGCGTTCAAGTGAACGGCGCCGAGCGCATCGTTATCGATGGCCAACCGCTCAAGGTGCGCGCTTTCGGCCAACGACGCCGGGTGCTGGCCTATTACAAGCCGGTCGGCGAAGTGACCAGCCGGCGCGATGACGCCGAGCGGCCCACCGTATTTGAGCGGCTGCCTCAATTACAGGATGGACGCTGGATCGCGGTCGGACGACTCGATCTCAATACCCAGGGCCTGTTGCTGCTGACCAATGATGGTGAACTAGCGAATCGTTTGATGCATCCTTCTTCGCAGATTGAGCGCGAGTATGCGGTGCGCGTTCTGGGCGAAGTCACCTCGGTCATGCTGCGACAACTGCGGCAAGGCGTCCCGCTGGATGATGGAGTCGCGCATTTTGACGAGATCATCGCGGCCGGCGGCCCGGGCGCGAATCACTGGTATCACGTCATTCTGCGCGAAGGCCGCAACCGTGAGGTGCGCCGGCTGTGGGAATCCCAAGGCGTTGCAGTCAGCCGGTTGATTCGGGTGCGCTACGGTCCGGTGTCCTTGCGGCGCGGCCTGCATCCGGGGCGTTGGGATGAATTGGATGAGGCGGGGATCAATGCGTTGTTGCAGGCTGTGGGGCTGACGCCGGACCCCCGGCCTGAGCCATCGCCTGGCCAACCGCGCCAGGACGCGCCTTCGCCCTGGACGCCTTGGCCAGCCCGGCCTCCGGCGGCCTCTTCATCTCAAGGGAATCGGCTGGAACCCGCGCGTCGGCGTCGAGAACCGTTCAATCCTGAGCGTAAAAGACCTGACCGGTAACCCCTTTGCTGTCGGGACCCAATAGATAAAGATAAGCGTTCATTACGGTTTCCGGCGTCGGCCACTGTTCCGGTTCGCGGCCCGGATAGATTTTCAGAGTCATGGGCGTGCGCACCCGCCCTGGATCAATGCTGTTCACCCGGATCGGGGTATTGGTCTCCAGCTCGTTGGCCAGCATTTTCATCAGGGTCTGTGCGCCGCCCTTGGCGACGGCATAAGCGCCCCAGTAGGCTTGTCCCTTCTCGCTGACTTGATCCGCCGTGAAGACCAGCGAAGCGTCG
>JAGRHK010000473.1 GCA_020444985.1 Candidatus Competibacteraceae bacterium | reverse complement strand
AATGCCCGACGGATGGTAGTGAGTGGCTGGTGATGGGTCAAATCCGCCCGCCAGAGTTCGAGTTGCTCGCGAATGACCTCCAGTTCACCGCAGGCCTCCTCCAAAAAGACCTCGACAAATTCGGGATCGGTGTCGGTCAGCCCAATCAGGTTGATCAAGTCCACTGGATTGGCTTCGCCAGCGCCAGCTTCTTCATCTTCAGTATTTGATCCAGCATCAAGCGCCGATAATTCCATTGAGAGGTCCAAATCCATCGATTGAATATCAAATGTCGGCGGAGATTGCGGAGATTGCGGAGATTGCGGAGATTGCGACTCGGTAGCGTCAACCGCAAATTCCGGCAAACTGGGCAGATTCAAATCAAGCGCTGGCCGGGAAGCGAGCGGTTCAGAGACACCTGATTTTTCCACAGTCCGGGGTTGCAAGGCCAGCGGAAGTGGAGCCTGTGGATCGGTTGGCAGTTCCAACAGAGTATCCAGTTGCGCCAACTGCGCTTGCGCACTGTCTAGAATCGCCATTGACCTTGGCGCGTCCTGCGTTAAAGACTCCAGCGAATAACTGAACCCGGCCAGAATCTCGGCGCAAATATCATTGACCAGCAATCCATAATGCTCGGCAGCGCCATTAGCAAGCACCACAACAATCCGATTTAACCGGCCCAGCACCTCCGCAGCGCGTGACCAATTTCGTTCAGCAACTAGGAGCTGAAGAACCGACAGATCATCGCATAGCGCCTCCCAGGACGCGGGTTGATCAGCCGCCGGTTCCAGTTTGTCAGTGACCGTCCGCTGGAGCCGCGCCAAAACATCATGCACACTGTGCAGATCCATTGAAAACTCCAGCCGATCATCCTGCGAAGAAGTAGAAGTCAGTGGGTCTTCTTGTGGAAGACCGTGCTGGCGTGTTTGACGCAAAGCCGCTGCTGCTTCCATCAGTAATTCGGAATTAGCCGATCGACCACTCGACGACAGGTAGGTTTCAAGATAATCTGTCAAACATTCGGCCGCGCGGCGCAACAGCGCAAGATCCAGGGGGGTAGAGGCATCTTTCACCCGCTCCAGAACCGTTGTGCGCATTTCATCGAGCAGGGTAACGGCTTCCTGATGTGACAACGCCAGCAATGGGGTGCGAATTTGCTCAATGGCGTCCACCAGCATTTCCAGCAGCCCCGGCGCCGTCGAATTTTCCTCGTAGGCATCCAGATCAAGGTGAATTCGCCGCAAAGCCAGCAATAGATCATCCTTGACAAAACCCAATGGATTATCGGCGATGCGGCGTGACGCGACCATCGTTACCTCCGCGTGGGAAACTCATCCAGTCTATCGTCGCCACCGGAAGTTCATTCGGGGAAAAGCCAGCGGCGCTCGTTAATTCAGCCACGATTCGCACCTTCACGAAGGCAACCGGAACCCCGCCACCGACTGACGAAGCTCTTGCGCCAACTGGTTCAGCTTGCCAATGGCGGAGGCAGTCGCAACGCTACTCTCAGCAGTCTGGCCGGTGATTTCGTTGATGGAAATCATTGCACTCGACACGCGCGAGGCCATCTCCGACACTTGACCGGCGGATTTGGAGATTTCATCAATGAGTTCGGCAAGCTTAGCGGATACTTTTTCGATTTCCTCCAGCGCCTCGCCAGCCTTTTCCGCCAGACCCGCGCCGCCAACCACTTCGCTGGTGCTCTTCTCCATCGAGATGACCGCTTCGTTGGTATCGGCCTGAATGGTCTTGACCAGGGTTTCGATGCGCTTGGTCGCGTTACTGGAACGTTCGGCGAGCCGCTGCACTTCGTCAGCGACCACTGCAAAACCGCGTCCGGCCTCGCCAGCCGCAGAAGCCTGAATCGCTGCATTCAACGCCAGGATATTGGTCTGGTCGGCAATATCATTAATCAGCGCTACAATGTCGCCGATTTCCTGGGAAGATTCGCCAAGTCGCTTAATGCGCTTGGAGGTATCCTGGATATGTTCGCGGATGGTGTTCATTCCGCTAATGGTGCGGCGCACCCGGTCCCCGCCCTCGTGCGCGATACCTACCGATTTTTCAGCAACTTCGGCGGAAGCTGCGGTCTTCGACGACACTTCATCCATGGATTGCGCCATCTGCGTGACCGTGGCGCTGGCGTTTTCGATCTGTCGGGCCTGAATTTCACTGGATTTGGCTAGTCGATCGGCAATTGCGCTCGTCTCCTGCACGGCGGCGGCGACCAGCCCCGAAGTGTTGTTAATCGTGGACACCAAGTCGCGCAGGGCTTCGATAGCGTAGTTGACTGAATCAGCG
>JAGRHK010000472.1 GCA_020444985.1 Candidatus Competibacteraceae bacterium | reverse complement strand
TGCGGCGGTTGACAATGCGGTGGCCGGCAATGCGTTTCGACCCGGCGATGTGATGCGCTCCCGCCAGGGATTAACCGTAGAAATTCACAATACCGATGCCGAAGGCCGTCTGATTCTCTGTGACGCTTTGGCCGAAGCGGGCAGCGAGCAACCGGCGGTTATCCTTGACTTTGCTACGTTGACTGGCGCAGCGCGGGTGGCGTTAGGCGCGCAAATGCCGGCGCTGTTCTGCAATGACGAAACGCTGGCGTCGGGTCTGCTGGCGGCGGCGGAACGCGAACAGGATCCCTGTTGGCGGTTGCCGTTGCATTCCCCTTACCGGGAGATGTTGGACAGTAAGATTGCCGATCTCGCCAATGCTGCGGATTCCTCGTATGCTGGGGCTATTACCGCCGCGCTGTTTCTGAAGGAATTTGTGCCCAGCGGTATTCCGTGGGCGCATTTTGATCTGATGGCCTGGAATTTGAAAACACAACCCGGACGGCCGGAAGGCGGCGAAGCGATGACTCTGCGCGCGGCGTTCGCCTGGCTGGAACAGTGTTATGGCGGAGGTCGGGCAGGTTACGACTGATGCTTGGCCGATCCAGCATCCAGAGATGGTTGGAAAGCAACGACTCTGCACTTCACTTGGGAGCGCTTGATGAGTAATGATGCGACGGCGCCTTGGCTGCAACTCAGCCTCGAAGCCCTTGACCATACGCCCGAGCAACTGGAAGACGCCCTGTTGCAAGCCGGCGCGCTGGCAGTCACGCTGGCGGATGCTGGCGATCAGCCGGTTCTGGAGCCTGCGCCGGGAGAAACACCTTTGTGGGCGCATACCTGCGTGACCGGTCTGTTTGACGCCCATACCGACATTGAGGTCGTGAAGCGCCAATTGCAATCTGCCCTGCATGCCCCGATTCTGCCGGAGTGCCGGCTGAACCGCTTGGAGGAGCGCAACTGGGTGCGGGCGTGGATGGATGATTTTCATGCCATGCGCTTTGGTCAGCGGTTGTGGATTTGTCCAACGACGCAGGAACCGCCGGATCCAAGCGCGGTGAATATTCGCTTGGATCCGGGACTCGCCTTTGGCACTGGAGCGCATCCGACCACGGCGCTGTGCCTGGAATGGCTTGATGGCGCGGATTTGGTCGACCGGACCCTGTTGGACTACGGCTGTGGATCGGGCATTCTGGCCATTGCCGCCGCCAAGCTCGGCGCACAGCGTGTCTGGGCCGTCGATATCGATCCGCAGGCACTGTTGGCCAGCGACGATAATGCGGACGAAAATGGCGTCGAGGATCGCATCGAATTAACCACGCCTGTGGCGTTGCCGTCGGGATTATGCGTGGATGTGCTACTGGCCAACATCCTGGCGGGTGTGCTCGTGCAGCTTGTCCCTGAATTCGCCCGGCGCGTCAAACCCAGTGGCCGCTTGATCTTGTCGGGCATCCTTGAAGAACACGCCGCTGCGGTGGAGGCGGCTTTTAACCGCGATTTTGCTTTCAAACCCGCCCGGTGTCGGGAGGACTGGGTGCTGTTGGAAGGAATAAAGAGGTAAAAACCGATGACCCTGTCTGAAATCAGCACTCTGGGCGGCGCTTGCCCGCCCGCTCCGCTGGGCGTCAAGAGTGGTTTACCCGAATATCCCAAAATCGATCCGCGCGGTTGGGATCGCGGCGATATCGAGATGGCGATTGCCCTGAAGCGCGCTGAACTGAATCAAGCGTTGGGATATCGTAAGGATTACGATACGGAGGAACATAATATTTGCTTGGCGCTGATCCGCTTTCAGGATGGTTCCTCTGAAATTCTGGCCGCCTATTCCAACGACAGCGCCATGGCTGAATCGGTCCGCCTGGGATTGCAGCTGATCCCGAATGTGTATGACCGACTCCCTGCGCATGAGCGTTTCGGCTGTGATGGCATGGCGCAATACCATACCGAGCCGAAGTTGTTGAACTATCTCTGCGCGACCCTGGAAGCGCGACAGGCCGCTTATCGAAAGTCATTTCTGCCGCGCGATGCGCTGTACCGATTCATCCTGCAGCGGCAGCGTCAATACGCCCACGATCAGGCGGCGCTGGCGCGGGATATTAAAAAAGTGGCGGCGGTGGTGATCGTCACCGAGATCGACTGTTGCCCAACGTGCACTGCTTACTCCATTGAGCGCTTCCGGGAGCGGTTTCCCCACATTCCATTGCGGACGATCGAGCTGGGCAAACAGGTCAGTAGCGGCGTCAAGCCTCAGTATCGGCAGGTCACGGTCAACCGCAAATAAAGCGGTTGGCAAAAGCCCCTTTT
>JAGRHK010000471.1 GCA_020444985.1 Candidatus Competibacteraceae bacterium | reverse complement strand
ATTCTAACCAACTGAACTACCGCTCCGAATTCCAAACCATGGTGGGTGCTGAGGGGCTTGAACCCCCGACCCTCGCCTTGTAAGGGCGATGCTCTCCCAACTGAGCTAAGCACCCTCGGAAAAGAACGATTATTTTACCGCATCCTTAAGCGTTTTACCAGCCTTGAAAACCGGCGCTTTGCTCGCCTGGATGTCCATGGGCTCGCCAGTTTTTGGATTATGGCCAGTCCGCGCCGGACGCTCCCGCACCGAAAAAGTGCCAAATCCGGTCAATACCACGGTTTCTCCTTCCTGAAGGGCGGTGCTTACCGCATTCAATACGGCGTCAACCGCTTTACCCGCTGCTGCTTTGGACAGGTCGGAGGCCTGGGCGACCGTTTCGATCAGTTCAGTCTTGTTCATACCCTTTCCTTTGAATGTTATGTGTTGTTCAGTGAGACGCCGCGCAGCACAGAATACGGAGGGGCGCGCGGCGAATGCAATAAGAATGCGCCTTATAACAGGGCATTTAAAGCAGTGTCAATTGGTGCGTGAAGACGTTCCCTGAGTGTCTCAGTGAGCACGCACTCCCTCCAGCGCGTTACCCGTTTTGACGGCGGATTCCGGCGTTGCAGGTTCCTTTGGTTCAGTCGTCTCGCAGGATCGTGGCTGTGGTATCGTTAACAGGGCAAGTTCAAGCACCTGATCGATCCAACGCACGGGATGCACATCAAGCTTCTCCATGATGTTTTTTGGGATTTCAGCGAGATCTTTACGGTTTTCCTCGGGAATCGCCACGATTGACAGGCTGCCTCGATGGGCGGCCAGCAGCTTCTCTTTCAAGCCGCCAATCGGCAACACTTCACCGCGTAAGGTGATTTCGCCGGTCATAGCGACATTGGCGCGTACAGGAATGCGGGTTAGCGCCGAAACCAGCGCTGTACACATACCGATGCCAGCGCTCGGGCCATCTTTGGGCGTTGCGCCTTCGGGGACATGAATATGCACATCGCACTTCTGATGAAATTCCGGATCAATGCCCAGCGCCTCGGCGCGACTGCGCACCACGGTCATTGCCGCTTGAATGGATTCCTGCATGACCTCGCCCAGGTGGCCCGTATGGATCAGCTTGCCCTTGCCGGGCACCAGCGCCGCTTCGATGCGCAGCAGCTCGCCGCCCACCTCAGTCCAAGCCAGTCCAGTGACTTGCCCGATCTGATCTTCTTCCTCGGCCAGACCGTAGCGGAACCGCCGCACGCTCAGATACTTCTCGACATTGTCGGATACGATGACAATGGTGTTCTCCGTCGGCTGCAGAGTGATTTCCTTAACTACCTTACGACAAATCTTAGCGATCTCTCGTTCCAGATTACGCACTCCGGCCTCGCGCGTATAGAAACGAATAATATCGAGAATCGCTTCTCCGGTTACTTCCAGTTCGCCTTTCCGCAGTCCATTGTTGGTCATCTGTTTGGGAACCAGATAGCGCAAGGCAATATTAAGTTTTTCGTCCTCGGTGTAGCCCGGAATGCGGATCACTTCCATGCGGTCCAGCAACGGTGGCGGGATATTGAGCGAATTAGCGGTCGCAACGAACATCACGTCCGACAAATCAAAATCGACTTCCAGATAATGGTCGCTGAACGTATTGTTTTGCTCGGGATCGAGAACTTCCAGCAATGCCGATGAAGGATCGCCGCGAAAATCCATCGACATCTTGTCGATTTCATCGAACAGAAACAAGGGATTGCGCACCTCGACCTTGGCCAGGTTCTGAATGATCTTGCCGGGCAGAGAACCGATATAGGTGCGGCGATGCCCGCGAATTTCTGCTTCGTCGCGTACGCCGCCCAGGGACATCCGCACAAATTTCCGGTTGGTAGCTCTGGCGATGGACCGTCCTAGCGAAGTCTTGCCGACCCCAGGCGGCCCTACGAGACAGAGAATGGGGCCTTTAAGTTTGCGTGCGCGTTGCTGGACCGCTAGGTATTCCAGAATGCGCTCCTTGACTTTTTCCAAACCATAATGATCGGCTTCGAGAATGCCCTCAGCGGCAACCAGATTTTGGTGAATCTTGGTGCGTTTTTTCCAGGGAACGCTGACCAGCCAGTCCACGTAGTTACGCACCACGGTCGCTTCGGCGGACATCGGCGACATCATTTTTAACTTATTCAGTTCGGCCTGCGCCTTGGCTTTGGCTTCCTTGGTCATGCCGGCCTTTTCAATCCGTTGCGCCAGATCCTCAATCTCGTTGGGCACATCCTCCAGATCGCCGAGTTCTTTCTGAATTGCTTTCATCTGCTCATTCAGATAGT
>JAGRHK010000470.1 GCA_020444985.1 Candidatus Competibacteraceae bacterium | reverse complement strand
AGTTCGTGGCTGGTGGCCGTGCTGTTCACGCCGTATCTGGGTTACGCGCTGTTAGCTAACAAGCGGGAGCTGGAGGAAACTGCCCAGCCTCCGGCATCCGGTCTACGCGGTTGGCTCTACCGCCGGCGTGTGGCCTACCAGAGCTGGGCGATTCGTCTGGAGGAAACAATCAACGATGGATTATTGTTCTGGGTGCAAGGTTGCCTGCTGCACTACCAGTGGGTAATCACGCTGACCGTGGCGATCTTCCTGCTGGCGGTCGCCGGTTTCGGCTTCGTGCCGCAGCAGTTTTTTCCCTCTTCCGCCCGACCGGAGTTGCTGGTGGATGTCTGGTTGCCGGAAAGCGCGTCGCTGGCGGCGACCGAGGCCGAGGTGCGCCAGTTGGAGGGGCGGTTGATGCAACAGGCCGGCGTAGTCAATGTGGTCAGTTACGTCGGTGATGGCTCGCCCTATTTTTATCTGGCCATGGAACCGCAGTTACCGCACTTCAACTATGCGCAGATGGTGGTGATGAACCGGGATGAGGCGGCGCGCGAAGCGACGCTTGGACAATTGAAGCAGTGGTTTGCCGAGGATTTTCCATTAGTGCGCGGACGTGCATCCCGGCTGGAGAATGGGCCGCCGGTCGGTTATCCGGTGCAATTCCGGGTGGTGGGACCGGAGCGGCAGACGCTGCGCGCGATTACTGCAGAATTGATCGACATCATGCGCGCCAATCCCAAGGCGCTGGACATCAACACGAACTGGCGAGAAACGATCCTGAGCGTGCGTTTGCGGGTGGATCAGGACAAGGCGCGCGCGCTGGGCGTCAGTCCGCAGAATCTGGCGCGCAATCTGCGCAATATCCTGAATGGCTTGCCGATTACACAGTATCGGGAAGGAGACCAGACCATTGATGTGATGCTGCGCGGACATCAGGATGCGCCCAGTAACTTGGAGAACCTCAAGGATTTACAAATTTATACAGAAAATCAACGATTTATTCCACTAGGGCAGATTGCTTATATTGAAAAGACCTTTGAAGAGGGCATTATCTGGCGTCGCGACCGATTTCCAGCGATTACGGTGCGCGCTGAAATACCGGACGGGGTGCAGCCGCTGGATGTTACGGTGGAAATTGATCGCGCGTTGGCGCCGTTACGCGCGCGTTTGCCGGCAGGTTACCGGATCGAAATTGGCGGCGCGCTGGAGGCCAGCGCTAAATCACAGGGATCGATTTTCGTGGTCATGCCGTTGATGGCGGCGATTATTCTGACATTATTGATGTTCCAGTTGCAGAGCTTTGCGCGCACGATGATGGTGTTGCTGACTGCGCCACTAGGCTTCATCGGCGTGACGCTGTTCCTGTTGTTGTTTCAGCAACCGTTCGGCTTTGTAGCCATGCTCGGGGTCATCGCGCTGTCAGGGATTATCATCCGCAACGCCGTGATTTTACTGGATCAAATCGATCAGGATTTGGAGGCGGGCATGACGCGCTGGGATGCGGTGATCAGCTCTACCGTGCGCCGGTTCCGACCTATCATGCTGACGGCGCTGACGGCAATTCTAGCGCTTGTTCCCTTGACGCAAAGTACGTTCTGGGCGCCAATGGCCATTGCTATCATGGGGGGGTTGCTGGTGGCGACCGCCCTCGACCGATTGACCTTGCCGGCGCTGTACGCAGCCTGGTTCAAAGTGCGGCCCAATCCTCCGGTTTCATAAATCTCTATAAGTTGACAACTCCGGGATTTGAGACTATACATGATCAACTGCATGTAACATTGTAGTTGTCGTGAAATTTCTTTTAATTAAGGGGGGATTTATGAAGCGACTCGTGCGAATTATTCCAACCATTTTTTTAGGGCTGTTGGTAGCGACCGCCTCAGCAAAAACTGCGGATTGGGAAGAGATTTCTTTAGCCTCAGATGGATTGGTGGATGAAAATGGACAATTGCTGGACAGTGGAGGAAACATTCTCAGGGACCAAAACCAACAGGCGCTAGTGCCTAGTTGTGCCTCAGACCTCTATGGCCCGTTTCGTTTCTTTGTCCAGGCTGGCGATTCGAACAAGCTGTTAATTCTGCATGATGGCGGCGGCGCGTGTTGGGAAGACAAAACTTGCTCTGTACCGTTTGATGTGCTGCCTCCCCCCAATGGGATTTATGATCGGACAATCAGCGAGTTCGTGGATGAAGAGGGTCATTTGTTCTTTGCACCCGGTACTCCTGCCCGCGGCATTCTCGACAGCGACTCTTCTTCTAATCCTCTCAAGAGCTGGACCAAGATCTTCATTCCCTACTGCACCGGTGATGTGGGTTGGGGTAA
>JAGRHK010000046.1 GCA_020444985.1 Candidatus Competibacteraceae bacterium | reverse complement strand
AATAACAACCTATTGGCTTTAGCCGATAATCAATTGATTTATTGCAGTTCTTCCCAAACAGATGCGTTTAAAGATGGCGCGCCCACCTGCCAAAGTGAGACAATAACGGTAATGAGGTACAACTTGTTAGAGCCTCGCTGCATCAGGACTCATCAGCACATGGCATCCGATTCGATTACCCCAAGACCGTTCAGTGAAAATCCGACCGCGATGTGCGGTATCGAGTTTGTTGAGTTCGTCACCCGCAGTCCCGATGCGGCCGGTGGCGCTCTGATCAAATTAGGGTTCCACGCCATCGCCCAACACCGTTCCCGCCGCGTCTATCTGTATCGGCAAGGCGCGTTGAATCTGATCGTCAACGCCGATCAGGATACGCTCGACGGTCTAACGCTACAGGAAGGCGAAGTGAGCCTGAACGCTGTCGCATTCCGGGTGAAGGACGCCGGGCGCGCCTACAAACTGCTGGTCGATCTCGGCGCTTGGCCGATTCAAACCCGTGCCAGCACCATGGAATTGAATATTCCGGGCATCCACGGCATCGGTGACGCAGTTTTATATCTGGTGGATCGCTACCAGGATTTTTCTATTTACGATGTCGATTTCAGTTATTACGACGAGGTTCCGCGTCATCCCCCAAACTTGATCGATGGCTTACATTTCTTCGGCTTGGTGCACTATGTGGGTGTCGGTCGGGTTGAATCCTGGATCGACTTTTATCGCCAGTTGTTTGGTTTTAGCGTGCTTCCCACCGAACAACGCTTTGGCATTCTCCCGAAAGGCGTGCTGCTGCAAAGCCCTTGCAAATTATTTTACCTGCAGTTGATTCCACCGGACGACGGCGCTATTTGGGATATTGCTTGGGATGAGCATTTTGCCCGACTGGCATTTGGTGTCCCCGATGTGCAAGCCGCTGTTACCTTGTTGGACGCACGCGGCGTCCCGTTCGAAGAACGGGAGCGAGTACATGTCACCGAAAAAGGCGCGCTGACCCAAAATCTGTTTGGCGGGATGAACTTCGAGTTGGTCCTCAGTCGTCCCGATGTCAGTGTGTAACGGCTGAGAAGGAGCGCGTGCGTGCATCTGGGCAATTTCGGAATCGACCTGATTACTCTGAGCGGATCGTTGGAAACCAAGTTGCGCGAAGTCGCGACCGCTGGATTTTCGCAGGCGATGCTGTGGGCCAAGGATTTAGCCGAGTATCCAGCGGGCTATCAAGCGGCCTTGCAGTTGGTCAAACACAGTGGCGTGCGCGTTTCTGGAATGCAGGTCATCCGCGACTACGAAGGTCTGAACGGCACCCAGCACGATTACAAGATCGATCTGATCAAAGCGCATTTGTCCTTGTGCAAAGCGGTCGGCTCGCCGTTGCTCATCGTGTGTTCGGCCACCAACCCATTGCCGGACAAGAGCGACGAAACCCTGGAGCAGGATCTGCGCAAACTCGCCAATCTGGCGGTGCCGATGGGAGTGCGGATCGGTTACAAGGCAGTGCCGTGGGGGCGTTTCACCCGTAGCGTGCAAGATGCTTGGGATATGGTGGATGCGGTCAATCACGCCAATTTCAGTTTGGTGCTGGATACCTTTCATTTTCTGGCGGATCAATCGGCAGTCGAGGTGATCGACGAAATCGATCCCGACAAGATTGCTCTGGTGCAGCTGGCTGATTTCAGTGTCTTTGAATTTCACAATCGCACGGAACTGCGTGATCGCGCCATCCACATGCGGGTGTTTCCCGGTCAAGGCGTGCACACGGCGCGGTTGGCCGCAGTGCTGCGCCGCATTGATCGCATCGGCTATCGTGGCGATTTCAGCTTTTTGATTTTCAACGATGATTACCAGCAATTGCCGCCGCGATTTGTCCTGGAACAAGCGCATCGCTCGGTAAAGTGGGTGACCAGTCAGGTGCTGCGTCGCAGTTTGCCGTTGCGGGGAGCGAATGGCGTGTGTTGAAGTGGTTGTTCAATCCGGGAAGATTTGGGTCTCGTTGCTGGTGTGAAATCCCCCCCCGGCCCCCCTTTTGCAAAGGGGGGAGTTGTAGGGTACGCAATGTGTACCTTACTAGGGGGGGAGGGGGGATTTGCAACGCGATCAGGTGGTGATGGTTTCTTCGGCTTCCAGTTCGGGATCGTAAAAATCACCGAACAACTCAGCGTCGGAAGGCTTATCTTCCTGGATCGGCACCGACACCCAAGTGGTATTCATGTAGTGCTTGAGGTGGACGTTTTCCGAAATGATATTGCCGCCCCAAGTGCCGCAACCAAGACTGGAAGTCATCGGCATGCCGTTGTTGAAGGCACCGGCGTTGGCCTTGGATTGCGGTTGGCGCACCATGATCCGCGATACCGGCGCCGCCAACGCCAGGGCGTGGATATGGTCCTGGTTGAAGGAATAGATGCCGCAGGAATGGCCCTTGCCACCCACTTCATAAACCGCCCGCATCATTTCCAACGCCTGATCGAAACCCTTGTATTTGTACACCGCCAGCAGCGTAGTCAGCTTTTCGCTGGAATACAGGTGTTCCTTGCCAATGCCGTCGCCGTGGACGATCAGGAATCTGCGGTCGGCAGGAATGCTGAAACCGGCAATCTCGGCTAACTGCTGTGGGGCGATGGCGACGGTGTCAGAGGTGCGGTGATTCTCGTCGTCCCACATCGCCTTGCGCAGTGCGGCTTTTTCCTGGTCGTTGCACAGATAGCCACCCTCAGTCTGCAACTGCGCCAGCAGCTTGTCGAAAATACTTTCCTCGATGATCAGATTGCCGTCGGCGGAGCAGCCGGAGCCGAAGTCGGAAGTCTTGGAAAGACGGGTATTGCGAGCCGCTTCCTGGATATTGGCGGTTTCGTCGATGACCATCGTCGAATTACCCGCGCCTACGCCGTAGGCCGGAGTGCCTGAGCTATAGGCCGCGCGCACCATCGGTTGGCCACCGGTGGCGATGATCAAGTCGCCACGCGCCATCAACGCTTGCGACATCGGAATGTTGACCTTGGTCAGGCATTGCAGAATGTCGGCAGGTGCGCCTTCCTTTTCCAGAGCTTCGCGCATCAGCCGCACGGTTTCAAACGAGGTTTTCTTCGAGCGCGGGTGGGGGGAGAAGACGACGGCATTGCGGCCTTTGATGCCGTAAATCGCATTACCCGCTGGGGTTAAATCCGGGTTGGTGGTCGGCACGATGCAGGCGATGATTCCGACCGGTTTGGCGTATTTGACGATGCCTTTTTCCGGGATTTCTTCGATGATGCCAACACTCTTTTGCCGTAGCGCATCGCGCAGCACGCCGCGAATTTTCATCCGCTTGCCCATGCGGCTTTCGGCATCGCCCAAGCCACTTTCGTTGATGCCCATTTCAACTAATCGGGTAAAGGTTTTCTTATTGGACACCGCCCATGCCACCGCCTGACACAAGCGGTCGATGCGCTGCTGATCGTAGCCTTCGATAATGGCGAGCGCCTTGCTGGCGCGGGCAAATACTTCGTCCAGCTCCTGCTGCTGTTCGGGGGTCAGACCTTTTTTGTCGGTAGCCATGCTCGGATTCTCCTCGGAGTAGTAGGCAAAGGTGAAGCAAAAAGACAATTAGCGGTGAATAAAGGGATTGGCGACATCCAGGTCGGTCGATACCCAGACGCACTTGGTTTCGAGATATTCGCGCACGGCGTCCATGCCCGATCGCGGTCGATGCCGGAATGTTTATACCCCTTAAAGGTGAGCGGATCGTAAAGAGAGGCCGTTAAGGCGCTTTACTGGCTTTTTCAATTGCTTCGTACATCGCTTTAGCCGTCTCCTCACCGTATTCCTTGCTGTATTTTTCGATCAACGGTTTCGATTTTTCCTTCATCTTGGCCAATTCTTCTGGCGGCATCGCGTTGACCTCCAGCTTGGTCTTGAGGAATTCCAGTGCTTCGGCGCTGTATTTCTGCGAGAGCTGGCGCTGGTAGTCACGTGCCTCCAAGGCAGCTTCCTGCAAGACCTTCTTTTCGTCATCGTTGAGCTTGTCGTAGACCTTCTTACTCATCAACAACATTTGGGGGTTATACATGTGGTTGGTGATGGTCACGTACTTTTGCACTTCATAGAGTTTGGCGGCTTTCAGATTGATGAAGGTCTGAGTGCCGCCATCCACGGTGTGCTGTTCCAGTGCGGTATAGAGTTCGACATAGGCAATCGGTACCGCATTGGCGCCCAGCATGTTTTGAAAATCGATTTGCAACGGCGTCTCGGTCACCCGGATCTTCAGTCCAGCGATATCCTCCAGTTTCTTGATTTGGCGAGTACCGGTGTGATAGTTCAGATATCCCATTTCCCAGTAACCCAAGCTGATGAGTCCTTTTTCCAACAGTTTATCGCTCAGCATGGCGCCAAATTCGCCATCCAAGACCTTGTAGGCGATTTCTTCATTGGCGAAGGCGAAAGGAAAATCCAATACCCCAAAATCCTTGACTAGACCGGTCAACAGATTGGCATTCATGATGCCCATGGCGATGACGCCGCCCTGCATTGAGGATACGACAGCGATATCTTTGCCCAGCACGCCGCCGCCGAACAGCTTGGCCTTCATCTTGCCACCGCTTTTCTCGCTTAGGAGTTCGGTGAACTTGATGCCGCCGTCGTAATGGGCGGTGCCGGCGCTGACCGCAATCGCAATTTTGAATCGGTGTTTGCGAATTTCTGCATTGGCGTTGCCGATGATGCAAATGGATAGCGCCAGCAACCCGATCAATTTCAAGATTAATTGATTGATTCTTATGTTATTTATCATTAAAAACCTCCTTTGATTCAGGGCAATGCCCTTATGCGCCCATCGACGCGAAATGGCGGGTCATGCGCGCAGCATCCGGTTCGACACCGGTAAACAATTGAAACGCACCCACCGCCTGGTAAACCGCCATGCCGCCACCATTTACGGTACGGCAGCCTTTGGCCTTAGCGACTTTCAGCAATTCGGTTTCCAGAGGGAAATACACGACTTCCGCCACCCATTTTTGGGGGTGCAGATATTCGGCGGGCAGCGGCAGGCCCGGATGGCTGGCCATGCCGACCGGGGTGGCATGAATCAGGCCATCGGCTTGCGCCATCGCCGCTTGCAGATCGGTGCACACTTCGGCGCGTCTTGCACCGAAGTGTGCATTGAGACCATCCACCACCTCTTGGGCTTTGAGTGGATCGATATCATGCACAACCAGCTTTTCTACTTTGAGCAGCAAGGCGGCATGAGCGACCGCCGCCCCCGCGCCCCCCGCGCCCAACTGCACCACGTAGCGGCGTTCCACATCCGGCAAGCCACGCCGGAAGCCTTCGGCAAAACCCAAACAATCGGTGTTATGGCCGATCCGTCGGCCATTTTTGAGTACCACGGTATTGACCGCATTGAGTGCTTTGGCGTCTTCGGACAGCTCATGCAGCAGCGGGATCACCAACTGCTTGCAAGGATGGGTGATGTTGAGGCCGCAAAAACCCATCCGCTCGGCGGCAGTCAGTAGATCGGGTAGCGCCTCAGATCCCAAATTCAACAGTTCAAGATCAATGGTCTTGTAGATGTAGCGCAGTCCCTGTTCCTGGCCTTCCTGCTCGTGCATGCGGGGCGTTCGGGACTGTTGCAAACCAGCACCGATCAGCCCGCACAACACCGACGGGCGGCTACTTTGTTGGGCGGTCATGAAAAGCTCTCCTTTTAGTTATAAAGCCAATGGGCTGGCACGGTCACGATGGCAGGGAACAGAATCAACAGGATCAGCACCACCAGTTCGGCCAGGATAAATGGCCACAGACCCTTGACCAGTACATCCATCTTGACCTTTCCGACCCCTGCAACCACGTTCAGTACGGTGCCCACCGGGGGAGTAATCAAGCCAATAGCGGTATTGATGATGAATACCACCCCGAAATAGATCGGATCGACACCCGCTTCTTTGACCAATGGCGTCAGCACTGGAGCCAGAATCAGGATGATCGGCGTCATATCCATGCTCATACCGACCGCCACTACTACGAGCATGATGATCCCGACCAACAGCCGTGGGCTGTCCATCATCGGTTCGAGCCACTCGATCAATTGACCGGGTAGGTCGGCAACGGTAATCATCCAGGCCGATACCATCGCTGCGCCGATCAGAAACATCACCACTGCCGTAGTCGAAGCGGCAGCTATGAAGACGTGTACCAAGTCTTTCGGTTTCAACTCGCGGTAGATGAAGACCGCCACGAACAGCGAATACACCGCAGCGACTACGCCCGCTTCGGTCGGGGTGAAAATGCCAAATTTCAGGCCGAAGATAATGATGAATGGCAGTATCAAAGCCCAAATACCATCGATCAAAGTTGCCATCACTTCCTGGCGCGATTTTTTCGGTGGCGGTTCGAGGTTTTCTCGCCGTGCTACGAACCACCAGGTGGAAACCAGCGCAGCGCCCAGCAGCACGCCCGGGAAGATGCCCGCCAGGAACAGTTTGGAAATCGACTCGCCAGTGGCGACGCCAAATACGATGAAACCGATGCTGGGTGGGATAATGGGACCGATGATGCCGCCCGCCGCGATCAGGCCGCAGGAGCGTCCCAGATTGTGGCCGCTGGCTGCCATCATCGGAATCAGCAGTGCGCCCAGTGCTGCGGCATCGGCCACCGCCGAACCCGACAGTGAAGCCATGATCACCGAGGCCATGATCGCTACATAGCCCAAGCCACCGCGCACATGGCCCACCAACGCCATCGCCAGATTGACGATGCGCCGGGATAGGCCGCCGACATTCATCACCACCCCGGCCAGCATGAAAAATGGCACCGCCATCAGCGGGAAGCTGTCCACGCCGTTGATCAGATTCTGCGCCAGAATCTGCGAGTCGAACATGTCCATGTGCACCATCAGCGCCAAGCCGCTTAGCAGCAAAGCAAAGGCGATGGGCACACCCAGCAACATCGTGCCGAGCAACACGCAAAGGAAAACAATAATGGTCATGGCGATCCTCCCGGCTTAGGTATTTTTATTGTCTGTGTCGTCGTGCGGCAATTCTTCTGGTTGATCCTGGGTTTCTCTGACCATGACCAATTCGGCTTCCGTCATCCGACCGAACAGGGCGCGATAGAGATCGAGCAGCAGCACCACCAAGGCATTGATGGCGAAAAACACGCCCATGCCGTAGATGAATGCCATCGACAATCCCGAGGTCGGAGCGCGCACATCCAGGTTGATGACCGTCTGCGCCCAACTGCCTTTGAGTAGCACTAGGCAGCAATAGATCATCAGTCCCAAGGATAGGATCAGACAGATTTTTCTACCGACAGCCCCCAGGTGATTGACAAACATGTCGAAGCCGAGATGGCTGCGTTCGTGCAGACCGACCAGGCCACCGATAAAGGTCATCCACACGAAAAACCAGCGTGAAAGTTCTTCTGACAGGGAGATCCCGCTATTGAAGGCGTAACGCAGTACCACGTTACCGAACACCAATACCACCATTACCAACAGGCAAATGGCGATGACGATTTTGAGGAATTTGAAATAGCCGTCCATCACCGTGGTGATGACGCCCGTGCTCGCAGCGGTTGTCATGCAACCTCCTTTGGCTTTGAAACGCAGTGGACAATGGACGCACCGAGTTTCAAAGCATGATGAATTGTTGTTGTATCTCGTTTTTCACGGCGGTGCCTGTAAGCACCGCCTCGA
Source organism: Candidatus Competibacteraceae bacterium (assembly GCA_020444985.1). Taxonomy (GTDB): domain Bacteria; phylum Pseudomonadota; class Gammaproteobacteria; order Competibacterales; family Competibacteraceae; genus UBA2383. The sequence continues at coordinate 1,125 of JAGRHK010000046.1, read as the reverse complement.
AGCGATCATCGAGTTGTTGTTGTCGGGTGTGACTAATGGATGTAGTGGACAAATAACGGCGCATTCAAGCGCCGTTTAGGGAAAAGCTTAGTCGGTACTGACGTGGGAAACGTAACCATCTGGCGAATAGATATCGAGAATATTCCAATGGCCAGTGGTGGGTACCGGATTGTTCTTCATCGCCACATCGATCACGAAGGGCTTGCCAGAACGCACCGCTTGTTCCAGGACGCCCTTGAATTGATCGGCGGACTCGATTTTTACCCCTTCCGCACCATAAGCGCGTGCCACGGCGGCGAAATCGGCTTGATAGGGCTTGCCGTCCTTACGGAATATGGTACCGAGGGTGGTGCCGTAATGCGCCTTCTGCAATCCGGCGATGGTGCCGAAGGCGAAGTTGTTCATCACCACCCACACCACCGGGATATTCTCTTCCACTGCCGTGGCCAGCAGTGCCGGGTTCTGGCCAAAACCACCATCGCCGACCAAGGCGACTACCACGCGGTCAGGGCAAGCTACTTTGGTGCCCAGTGCGGCGGGTGCACCAAAGCCCATGGTGGCATAACCGCCAGGAGTCAGAATGCTGCCGGGGGTGTAAATCGGGAATTGCTGGCCGACACCGTTTTTGTTCCAACCCACGTCGGTGGTGATGAAGGCATCATGTGGCAGCACTTCGCGCACTTCCGCGAGGATGCGTTCTGGCATCATCGGGAAACTGTCGCTGGTGACGAACTGCTGATTGCCCGCTACGAAATTCTTGCGGAAAGCGGCAATCTCCTCGCGTAGCGCTGCGTTGCGGCGGGGTTGCGGCAACAGCTCGCGGGCGATGCGATTCAGGGTTTGCAGTGCCGGTTTCAGATCGGCTACCGCACCGATTTCGACCGGGTAGTTGCGGCCGATTTCGGCAGGATCGATGTCGATGTGGATCAGTTTCGTGGGGGGGAAACTGAAGGTGTATTTGTCTTCCCAGGAACTGCAATCGGCTTCGGCGAAGCGGGTGCCGACGCCAAACACATAATCGGCAGTACGGCATTTGTCGTTGACCAACTGCGTACCCCAGAAACCGGTCATCCCCAGCACTAAATCATGATCATCCGGCAATACGCCCTTGCCCATCAGCGAATG
>JAGRHK010000469.1 GCA_020444985.1 Candidatus Competibacteraceae bacterium | reverse complement strand
GGTGCAGCGTTACGCGGATCGACTGCAGCATTACGCCCGCGATGCGCCTTATAACTGGTTCAATTTCTACGACTACTGGCAGGAAGCGCCTGCTGCCGAACTTGCGGAAACGAAGGGGTCTGGAGAGCGCTCGCCGCCGCCGCAACGCTTCGCCCGGCAGTTGGCCATGGGTTGGGATGGCTTAGGGACCTTGTTGCTATCGAGCATGGCGCTATTGGCAACATTGGGATTGAGCGGATTGTGGCTATTCCACCGGGTTTGGCGCATCGCCCGGCACACACCTTCCCACGTTACCGAAAACGGTTGGGTCGTGGTGCTCGGCGTGCGCCTGCAACAGGATCAGGTGTCGGACGAATATGCCTGCCGTTTAGAGCGCGCGGCTGCTCTATACCATGCTGATCCTCGACGGCGCATTCTACTGGTCGGCGGCTTGACCGGGGGTCATGTCAGTGAAGCCGCACGAGGACAGCAATTTCTGGTCGCCAGGGGTCTGCCGGCGGCTGCCCTGACTATCGAAGATCAATCCCTGCACACTCTGGACAATTTGCGCCGCGCGCGGCAACTCCTTGGGGAACATAAGACCCATCCGCTGATTCTGGTCACCAGTCGCTACCATTTGGCGCGCAGCGGGACTTTGGCGCGGGGTCTGGGTTTACGCCCGGTATTGTGCGCCGCAGAAGCGCGCTGGCGTCTTCATCCATTCACGCTGTGGCGGCTCGCGCTGGAAGCCGGTTATTTACACTGGTACGAAGTGGGCCGGCTCTGGGCGCGCTGGACACGCAATCGCCACAGTTTGACCCGGATTACCTGAAGCATGGCCGTATTCGTGAACGGTATTGGCCTGTGCGCGCCGGGCCTGCCCGATTGGCTCACCGGTCAGTCCGTACTCACGAACCTGATGCCATATCAACCGGATGTCCCCCTGCGCTTTGACCGGTCGCGACTACCGCGCAATGCAGCGCGCCGTGCGTCGTTAACAGTTTGTCTGGCTTTGCAAGCTGCGACTGAAGCGCTCGATCAGGCGGGGATAGATACTGGCTCTTGCAGTGCGGTCTTTGCCTGCTCCGGCGGCAACACCGCAGCGCTGGATGCGCTGTGTCGGGCATTGACTGAACCGGGACGCCTGATTTCACCGAATCACTTCAACAATTCGGTTCACAACGCCCCACTGGGTTACTGGGCTATTGCCACTGGATCGCGGGAACCGGCGTCCAGCGTCGGCGCTTACGATGCCTCGTTTGCTGCTGGCCTGCTGGATGCTGTCGCATTGGCGCAGGTCGAAAACCGGACCGTATTGCTGGTGGCTTTTGATACGCCTCCGCCGCTGGATCTGCAACCATTCCGGGTGGTATCAGCGCCATTTAGCGTCGCATTGCTGCTGGGATCCGAAGCGTCGCCTAGCAGCCTGGCCCGCTTACAGAAATGGCGCATTCAATCAAGCGCGGTAGACTCGATGATGGATTCCGCGCTGGACTCCTTGCGGTTGAACAACCCCGCCGCGCGCGGTTTGCCCTTACTGCAGCGCATCGCCCTACGCCAGTCTGGACGGATTACATTGCCCTATTTACCCGATTTTGGACTCGAACTTCAGGTGGATTCATGCTGATCGACAAAGCGCGCATCCGGGAACTGATTCCGCATACGGGCGCCATGTGCTTGCTCGATACGGTCATCGCCTGGGATGATGACTCGATTCAATGCGTCACGGATACCCATCGCGATTCCGCAAATCCATTACGCCGGCGCGGGCGATTGCCGGCTGTTGTCGCTTTCGAGTACGGCGCCCAGGCAGCAGCGGTTCATGGCGGTTTGCGCGCCAGTGCAGCCGGGGAAAGTGCGGCGCCCGGTTATCTGGCGGCCTTGCGCAATGCGTGCTGGTTTGTGTCTGAACTGGACGAAAACGCGGCGCCGCTGGAGGTCACCGCCCACCGGCTACTCGGTGAGGCCGCCCATTGCATCTACGCCATTCAGATCAGTAGTGCGGGCCAATTGCTGGCCGAAGCCCGCATCACCATCGTGCCGCAAACGCATGGAAAATCCCCATGAAGCGTTGGATCGTGTTGTTCCTGTTGTGGCAATCGCTAACAGCGTTCGCCAATGACCGCGCTTTATCCCAGGTCATGGCGGCGCTGGCGGCTGTGCCATCGGTCGAAGCCACCTTTCGGGAGGAGAAAACTTTAGCCATGCTTCAGGAACCTCTGGTGACGCATGGCATACTTTACTACCGCGCACCGGCTTATCTACGCAAACAAACCCTGGAGCCGCAACCGGAAGATTTGCAAGCGGACGGGGACTGGCTGACCCTTGAAATGCCCGGCCAGGGCC
>JAGRHK010000468.1 GCA_020444985.1 Candidatus Competibacteraceae bacterium | reverse complement strand
CGACGAAGCCCTGCGCGCCCATGTGATTCTCTATGTCTGCGAGGGCGATCTGACCCGCAATCAATATGAAGCGCTGCGGACGTTGGTCGATCTGGGCAGTCCGCTGATCGTCGCCTTGAACAAGATCGATCGATTCAGCGAAGCAGAATTAACCCGGGTGCGCGAACGCTTGGCGGAACGCATTGGCGAGCAAGTGGACGTGGCGCCGGTGCAATGCGGCGGCATGGAGGAAGTCACCCGCATCTACCATGATGGCCGCGAGGAAACTTCCCTGCGGGAGCGCAAGCCGGACGTCGAGGAGCTGCAACGCACCTTGCAGCGTTATCTGGATACCGACCCGCAGGTGCTGGATGCGCTGCGCGATACCGCTGTGTTCGTACTCGCCCAGCAGAAGCTCGACTCTGCGGTGGCGGAATACCGGCGCGGTAAGGCTGAGACGATTATCCAGAGCTATTCGCGCAAGGCCGTGTTCGGAGCGTTGGCGGCGGTGAGTCCGGGCACCGATGTGCTGATTCAAGGCTACCTGGGGTTTAATCTGATCAAGGAGCTGTGCACGCTGTATGAAGTGTCGGCGCGCGAGATGGATCTGCAACGGTTCCTGAATCTGGCCGGCAATCAGGTCAGGCGCAATTTCAACCTGCTGCTCGCGCTGGTCGGCAATATATTCAAGGCCTTTCCGGGCATTGGCACGGTGGTCGGCGGCATGATACACGCCGTGGTGTATGGGCTGGTCTTCGAGAGTCTGGGCAAGGCGGTCGCCCGCTCTCTGGAAAGTCGAGGCGATTTGGTAAGTGGACCAACGTTGCGGATGTTCGAGGATAACCTGAGTGAAGATTTGGAAGCGCGTGCAAAACGTTTGGCCCAACTGGTTTGGGCGCGACAGCGAGAAGACGGAGTCAATGCCGGAACCACAGCCGGCTGACGGCGATGACCATCTGGCATTGGCGCGCGAGAGCCTGCGTGATCTGTTGGACGATCAACGCGTGCCGCCGCCGGTGCGCAAGGCGTTGGCCGAAGAGTACCAGCAACTCCAGGTATTACTGGAGAAAATCGAGCAGGGTCATATTCACATCGCCGTCTTTGGCCGGGTGAGCGTCGGCAAATCGGCATTGTTGAATGCGCTGCTCGGCGAGACGAAATTTTCGACCAGCCCCCTGCATGGCGAGACCACCCGCGCAGCTCATGCTCGCTGGCAGGAATACGACGCCGGCGGCGTATTTTTGATCGACACGCCGGGCATCAACGAGATTGCTGGGGAAGAGCGCGAGCAACTCGCGCATGATGTGGCCGGTCGCAGCGACTTGGTCATGTTCGTGGTGGATGGCGATATCACGGACACCGAAATCAAAGCGCTACGGCAGGTGAAAGGCGTGGCGCAGCGGCTGGTGCTGGTGCTGAACAAGATGGATCGCTATAACCAGACCGACCGTGACGTTTTGTTGAAGACGCTGCGCCAGCGCACCACCGGCTTGATCCAGCCCGAAGATATCGTGACCGCTTCCGCGCAACCGGCGGAACGCATCGTGATTCTGGTCGATGCTGAGGGCAACGAAACCGAAACCCGGCGGCGGCCACCGCCGGATGTGAATGAGTTGCGCGAACGCATCTGGGACATTCTGAAGGCGGAAGGCAAGACCATGGCAGCGCTCAATGCTGGACTGTTCGCCGGGCGTTTTTCGGATCGACTGACCCAGGAAATTGTCACCATCCGCCGGGAGGTCGCCGAGAAGGTGGTGCGCAACTACTGTTTGGGCAAAGGCGTTGCGGTGGCATTGAATCCGATTCCGATCGCCGACATGCTGGCGGCGATCGCGACCGACGCGGCGATGGTGGTGCATCTGAGCCGAGTCTATGGTCTGCCGATTAACCGGAGCGAAGCCGGTTCCCTGTTGAAAACCATTTTTGCCCAACTGGCGTTTCTCATGGGCACGGTGTGGAGCATGAACCTGGTCGCGTCGGCGCTGAAAGGCGTCAGTCTGGGGCTGTCCACGGTGGTCACCGCGGGCGCGCAGGGCGCAGTCGCCTGGTATGGAACCTATGTCATCGGCAAAGCGGCTGAACAGTATTTTGTTCAGGGCAAGTCCTGGGGCGAAGGCGGACCCAAGCGGGTTGTGCAGGATATTCTTGACAGTCTGGATCGGGAGTCGCTGCTGGCTCAGGCGCGAGATGACATCCTGGCCCGGTTGAAGCCGCTGTTGTGAGCTTCTCATTTCTCATGGGCTTTCTGCTCTTCGTCGGCATCGTTCTGCTGTTCTGGCGGGACAGCCTCGGCGCGCGGGAAGCGGCGCAGGTCGCCAGCGCCCGGGCTTGTCGCCAGAGTCATGTG
>JAGRHK010000467.1 GCA_020444985.1 Candidatus Competibacteraceae bacterium | reverse complement strand
CCATCCTGACGGATATTACGGCGGATATGGTCGTGGCGCAGGAAGAAACCTTCGGTCCGGTCGCTCCGTTATTGCGTTTCCAGACTGAGGAAGAAGCTATCCGCTTGGCTAACGCTACCGAATTCGGTCTCGCTGCTTATTTCTACAGTCGCGACATCGGGCGCATCTGGCGAGTCAGCGAGGCTTTGGAATATGGCATGGTTGGCATCAATACCGGATTGATTTCCACGGAAATCGCTCCTTTTGGTGGTGTGAAAGCCTCTGGCGTTGGTCGTGAAGGCTCCAAATATGGAATTGAAGAATATTTGGAAATTAAATACCTGTGCATGGGCGGCATTGATCCCTGACGAGGCTGGCGCATCAAAAAGTCGGCTATCGGACCGGGTGAGTTTTAAGGAAAACCTTTATGGGCGCAGTGATCAAATCCCAGGATTCCGATGATGTAAGTGTGGCCACATTTATTGAATGGGAAAATCAGCAGGACACTCGACATGAATTTCTGGATGGCGAAATTATCGCCATGACCGGGGGCACAGTTGCCCACGCCACACTGATTCTACAAATTGGCGCTGCGTTGTTGAATCATCTGAAGGGTACGCCATGCCGAGTGTTTACCTCCGATCTTAAAGTACAAGCGCTTAAAAATGTCTTTTATCCCGATGTGGTGGTGAGTTGCGAATCCCAGGAAAATGATGGCGTCCTTTGCCAGCATCCCAAGCTCATCATTGAAGTGCTGTCGAGTTCAACATCGCGCAAGGATCGTTACAAGAAGCGGCTAGCTTATCAGGAGATGGAGAGTCTCGAAGAATATGTGCTGGTCTCTCAGGAAGCGAAACACATCGAAGTTTACCGGCGGGAAGACGATTGGCAGGCCTCCATCCATATCGGCGGCATTGTAGATCTGCGCTCCGTGAATTTGCCACTGGCCATCGATGAAATTTACGCTGAACTCTATTGAAAGCCATCAAAATCAGATTTGTTTGAAATAAATGTGATTATTTACAATATGTTATTAAACAGCAATTTAGTCCGCGAAATTCGATGAATTGAAGCGCTTGTTCGCCGTAAAGGCCTCCGCTGTCGGTTGACCCTGCCATTTGCAGGCGGTATAAAAAAACGAAGATTAACCCAGATGAGCAACTAACCGTCACCTTTGGATGGCTTTGAAAACGCGCCTGTTCGTTGCTCACCTGCTCAACCAGAGGAGCGTCCTATCGTGTCGAACCCGGAAGCACGATCTGAATTAGTTGCAAAATCAGGTATTTTTAGTGGGTTACACACTGGAATGAGCCTGGCGGCCAAAGGCATGGTCGCGGCATTTGTGGTGTTTACCATCCTCAATGTGGATTACGCCGGCAAGCTTTACAGCGCAGTTCGACATTGGATCGAAAGCGGTCTGAGCTGGTATTACATGAGCACCTTGACGATTATGCTGATCGTCTGTTTTTACCTGATGTTCTCGCGACATGGGAACATTAAGCTTGGCGCTGACGACAGCCAGCCGGAATTTTCCAATTTCTCCTGGTTTTCGATGTTGTTCTCGGCGGGCGTCGGTATTGGCATCCTGTTTTTTGGCGTGGCTGAACCGGTTTTCTATTTCGATAATTCAGGGGCGTTTGGTTATCCAAATAACCCACATGCCGATTTGCACGGGCATATGGAGATGACCATGCAACGGGCGGTGGATGCCATGCGGGTCACCTTCTTCCACTGGGGGCTGCATCCCTGGGCGGTTTACGTACTGGTTGGACTGGCGTTAGCCTACTTTGGGTTTCGCAAGCGCTTGCCGCTGACCCTGCGTTCGGCCTTGTATCCCATCATCGGTGACAAGATTTATGGCCCCGCCGGTCATGCAGTGGATCTGTTGGCGGTGTTTGGAACCGTCTTTGGCGTGGCAACGTCCCTGGGCTTGGGCGTACAGCAAATGGCGACGGGTTTAAACGTGCTCTTTGGTATTGATCCGGGCATCGTGACCCAACTCATCCTGATTGCCGTCATTTCATTGATTGCCACAGCGTCCGCCGTGTCCGGAGTGGGTAATGGCATCCGCATCATCTCGGAATGGAATATCTGGTTATCGGTTATGCTGCTGGCGGCTTTTGTGGCATTCGGTCCCTTCAAATGGTTGATGAGCCTGTTTATCACCTCATTCGGCGATTATCTATGGAATCTGGTGCCCATGGGTTTTTGGACGGCCATAGAGTCGGGCAATGTGAAATGGCAAGGGGGGTGGACCATCTTCTACTGGGGGTGGTGGTTGAGTTGGGCGCCGTTCGTCGGCATGTTCATTGCGCGTATTTCGCGGGGGCGGACCATCCGTCAATTCATGGTCGG
>JAGRHK010000466.1 GCA_020444985.1 Candidatus Competibacteraceae bacterium | reverse complement strand
AATTGGCCAGGCTGACGCCATGACCCTGACCCTTCCGTTTGGATTGCTGACCGCGACCCTGCTGTTCTGGGGCTGGCGTACTGGATTATGGCCGCTGGCTTTGCCGATGGCGCTGATTCTGGAGCTGGCGCCGCGCGTGCGTTGGCGTTGGGCGCTGGATGATAAGGAATTGGCGTGGGTGATCGACCTGACGTCTCTGCTCTGGGTTGGGGCGCTGATTCTGTTGTTCACCCGCTATCTCAATCAGCCGCCGCTGGCGACGCACCTTTACACGCTGGCGAGTTGGTTTCCCCTGTTGTTGTTTCCGCCGCTGGCGATCCAGCGCTATTCCACGGCGGGGACCTTTCGACTGGGGCATTTGTTCTATTCTCTGCGCCGTTCGAAAAGCGAACAAGCCGGGCGACTGCTCAAACTGGATCTGTCCTATTTCGTCGTCTGCCTGCTGGCCGCCAGCGTCACCGCGCAGCCGGGATATTTGCTCGGTGCGGGACCGCTGCTGTTCTGGTTACTGATCGCTGCGCGGCCCCAACGTTATCGCTGGCCGCTGGTGGTAGCGCTCAGTCTGGCTGCCGGTCTGGCCGCTTGGCCATTGAGTCTTGGCTTGCATCGCTTACAACTGGCCATGGAAGACCACTTTGCCGAGTGGTTTCAAGACTGGCTGGTGGATTTCGATCCTTACCGCAGCAGCACCGCGCTGGGCGATATTGGCGCGTTGAAGTTATCCGATCGCGTGGTTTTACGCCTCAGACCCGCGTCCGGAGACCGGGGACCCTGGCTATTGCGCGCCGCCAGTTATAACCGCTATTTCGATGGCGCATGGTTGGCCAGGGGCGTCCATTTCACGCGCCTCACTGCCCAAGGCGATGGGCGGGAATGGCGGCTGCATAACCCGTCAGGCGGCAAAACCTGGCATATCGATATTACGCTGGCGCTGCGTCGGGGCGCGGGCATGTTACCGTTACCGGCGAACGCCTGGCGGTTGGAACGGTTGCCGGTGGGCGAATTGCAACTCAGCAGCCTGGGTGCGCTCAAGGCCAGCGAAGGGCCGGGACTGGTGAATTATGGGGTCGACTATCAACCCAAAACTCCGATAGGGGAAGAGGGCGGGGCATTCGATCTGGCCTTGCCCCGCCGGGAACAGGCCACCCTGCAACGTCTGGCCAGCGAACTGGGATCCGCCGGCCAACCGCCCGCAGTCGCCGCCGCTAAAATACGCGCCTTTCTGCTCGGCCAGTTCCACTATAGTCTGGATCTGCCCACACCCGCAAAGGGCATGACCGCCTTGGAGACTTTTCTGCTAAAAACGCGCGCCGGACATTGCGAATATTTCGCTACCGCCGCCGTGTTGCTACTACGCGCTGCGGGTGTGCCCGCGCGCTACGCCACCGGTTTTTCCGTATCCGAATACAGTTCTCTGGAGGGAGCCTATGTTGCCCGCCGCCGCCATGCGCATGCTTGGGCGCTGGCCTGGCTGGACGGGCGCTGGCAAGATTTCGACGCCACACCCCCGGATTGGACGAGTTTCGAGGAAGAACGCGCGTCCTGGTATCAGGGTCTTAGCGATTTGTGGGACTGGTTGGCGTATCAATTCAGCCGTTGGCGCTGGCGGGAAGCCACGGCGGAGGAGGGCGATAATCGCTGGCTCTGGGGGCTGGCGGGACTGCTGGCGGTCATCCTGTTCTGGCGCTTGTTGCGTCGTCAGCGCATACGCCGGATACCGGTCAAAAAACCGCTTTCAACCGGCATCCGGCCCGGCGCGGAATCGCCCTTTTACCAGGTGTTGGACCGGCTCGCCCTCCAGCGAGGCGCCCGTCCGTCGGGTGAAACGCTGGAATGCTGGCTGCGTCGGGTCGGCGCATGGGAAATGCCGGGCATGGCGGATATGGCGCGCCAACATCAGCGCTGGCGCTTTGATCCGGACGGATTGCCCTTGGAGGAACAGCAATGTCTGGCCAAAGCAGTGACGCTCTTTGTAACGTCATTCAACTGATCAAGGGAACCATTCGGGGCTATGCTTAAGGCAACATGATGCCCAACAAGGTCAAGGCAGAAACATGGCAAACAACACAACCGCACCGTACCGCAGCCTGATTGGCATTCCTCTGGGCGACATCGCCGGCGTCGGTCCGGAGATTGTCGCCATGGCGTTGGCGCAACCCGCGCTGTATGAAGTCGTGCGACCGCTGGTCATTGGCGAAGTTGTCGCGCTGCGGCGCGCACTGGACATTGTTGGCTTGAACGCGCTGGATATTCGCGTCATTACCGATCCCGCTGAGGGCCGCTACCGGCCAGGAAGTATCGACCTGATTCATCTCGCCAACATTGACGCCAGGCGTAT
>JAGRHK010000465.1 GCA_020444985.1 Candidatus Competibacteraceae bacterium | reverse complement strand
AGCAGATTCATTGCATCGATAATGCTATTAATGAAAGAGAATTACGCAACGGAATTGCTCAATATTGGGATGCCAAGTATATCCAGGCATTTAGCAAACTTAAAATGAACCTAGCTCAACATATTGAAAATCTTGAGGAACATCGATGGATTACATCTAGAAAATTTTACAAGAAAAATTATGATTTTGCTATTATTTCGGAAAATGCCAATCCACCATATAAAATATCATACCGAAAATTAGTTGAGATCAATGGAGAGCCAGAAAGCACGATTAGTTGTGGTGATAAGCAAGTTTTAATATATGGTCAAGCCAAGCTTCGTGTTAGAAGAATAGTCAATCCCGGTGATTCTTACCAGTGGAAAGCCTGTAAACTTCCCACAATAATAGGCAGCCATACAATCGATTGTCAAAGCGAAAAAACTGATCTGGCACAGGCAGGCTATTTAACATTCGGTCCCTATGAAACGCTCCCTTCTGGAGAATATTTTTTTGAAATAGAGTACATGAGTTCTAAAAATATATCAGATACCGCTGGAGTCTGGGATATCGTTATCGCGTTGCCAACCCAGGCAAAAATTGTTGCCAAGGGCGATTTGCCGGGGACCGATAACAAGATCAACAAAATCTCTGGTTTATTCACTCTCGAACAAAAACACGATATGGATAGAGTCGAGATCAGGACGTTTGCTTATAAAGATGGAGTCATGAGGGTGGATTATTTAAAAATTAAGCGCCTGGAATAAGTGGCGAATTCACTTTCCGTACTTTCGGATAAAACTTCACTTGACGATCCCGTTACCAACTAACGTGACATTCTGGTTAAAGCATTCGCCTCAATGCCTCTGATCATATTCCAGAGTCGCCGGGCGAGTAGCCTCCAGTCGTGCGCCTGACGCCATTGACGCTGACGCTCAATTTGCGCCTCACTCTGATCAGCGGTTTTCAAAAAGTCGTGGATGCCCTGTTGAATATCGCTAACGGACACACCCGGCAGAAACAGCACGGTATCGGCAACATCGTCGAAGATACTGAGAGGCGAACACATCACCGGCCGGTCAGCCGCCAGGCCCTGCCGGATAGCCCCACTCGCCGATTCCTGAGTATTCTGATACGGAAAAACAATTAATTCCGCCAAGTTGAGCAAACTCAGCGATTCTTCATTAACCAGAAAATCATTGACCATCGTCACGCGAGCCGTGAGGCCAAGCTGCGTAATCAGGTTTTGGCAGCGCGCTTGCTCGGCGTGGGATTCCATACCTGGATAGCAGGCGTTGACCAGCAATAAATGCAGATTGGGAAATTCCACAAGTAGCCCGGAAAAGGCTTCGATCAATTGGACAATACCCTTGTGCGGCAACAAAAAACCATACGAGGCGATGATCTGTCGACGACCGACGACGGCATCCAGACCCCATTTTGACAAGGGAGGCGCTATAAAGCCTTCGGGTTGGCTCACGCCATGCGGAAACAAGGTCACATTATCGATAAGTCCAAACGATTTCAGCCGGTTCAGATCAGCGAGGCTATGTACGAGGATACGGCTCACCCTGTCAAGCGCCGGAGCAATGGTCCGCAGCGAGGCGTTGAAATCCGGTTTAACCACATCGGCGGTAGAGTGCAGCACCAGATAAATCCTGATGCCCTCGTCGCTGAACTGCTCGATCAGATGTTTCAGAAATTGCAGTTTGAAAAAACCGAAATTGAATTGAATCAATAAGGTATTAATTGAGAGCGACTTAACCAGCGGACGCAGGTCCTCCAGTTCATCCTGCCAGCCCTGATTCCAGCAGCGGAACACATTGGACTCGTCTGGCGCCGTTAACTCTGCGGCTCGGCTGGCCAGGATAAAGACCTGGGCAGCGTCCAGGTGCGAGACCAAATACTTCGAATAGGTCGCGATGCCACAGGGGGTATTCCAAGTGCTGATCCAGCCCAAACGTGGCCGTTTGTCGAACAGGGGCTGCTGATCCAGCGCCTGCACGGTCGCTTGCAGGCGTTCAGCGACGGCTCGCCAAGTGAAACGGGCCAGCAGTTGCTGTTTGGCAATCGCAGTGCGTTGTCGAATCGTCTCGGTTGGTGTGGCAAACACTTCCCACAGTAACTCTGCCAAATGGTCAACGCTGGGTTCGGCCCAGACGGAGTCGTAAAGATTCATATGGGTTTGCGCCCGGGCGAACTGGTAATCGATCAACCATGCCGTCTCATCCGTACAAAAATCGGTTTGTCCGCCGTAGCCGGTGACGATGACCGGCAGATCAAACAGCATTGCTTCGGCCATCGGCAGGCCGAAGCCTTCCCCGCGACTAGGGGCTATCAGCGCCTGGCATTGCTGATAC
>JAGRHK010000464.1 GCA_020444985.1 Candidatus Competibacteraceae bacterium | reverse complement strand
CGTGGGCGCGCATCCGTCCAGGGTCATCCACATATTCCTGAATGGCCAACGCCAGCGCTTTCGGATCACTGGCCGGAACCAAGCGCCCGGTCTCTCCAGCAACCACCAGCTCGGCATTACCGCCCACCTCGGTCGCCACCACGGGCAAACCACAGGCCATTGCCTCCAAAATCGTATTGGAAATTCCTTCAGCTTGAGAAGGCAGCACAAAGAGATCGAAACTGCGCAACAACCCCGGCACATCATCCCGCGCACCCGGCAACCAAACCAAGTCGCGCAGTCTTGCCTCATCCAACATGCTTTCCAGCTTGGCCCGTAGCGAACCCTCGCCAATGATGGCCAATCGCAAGCGTTGCCGGGCATCAGGAACCCTTTCCGCTAATTGAATAAACGCCTGCGCCAGATTGAGTTGATCTTTGACCTTCTCCAGCCGTCCGACCGTACCGATCACCCATGTTCCCGGCGGCGCGAATCCGGTGGGCAGGGGCGAACGGTCCGAGCCGGGATGAAAACGCTGATGATCCACGCCATTGATGATTCGGCTAATGCGTGCTAGCGCTACACCAATCCGGCTTTCCAGATAACCGGCAATTTCACCCGACAACGCAATGTAGTGACTGATTAACGGACGCAGCCAGCGCCGTAGGCGCTGATGACGGGGATGCATCAGCGCCGGATCGCGATCCCAGCCATGTTCGCCATGCACCCGCGCCTGGACTCCCGCCAGCCACGCAGGTAACTGCATTTCCAGCGGCGCTAGGTTGCGCGTATGTACAATCGCCGGGCGCAAGCGGCGCAACAATGACCAGCAACGCGGGTATAACCGGAGATCATGCCCCTCGCGTTTATGCAGGGTAAACACTTCCACATCCGATGGCTGGATGCGATGACGAAACTTCGGATTGTAGTCGGTCAGGCAGATGATCGCGTGGCGGTAGCGCTCCGGCGGCATTCGATTGATCAGATTCACCAGCCCATTTTCCAGACCGCCATAATCCAGCCGGAAAATGATGTGCGCTATCAAAGGCCGTGGATGGTCCGCCATGGTCAGTTTTCACCGCTAACGCCCGCCAGCGCCGCCGCAATGCCCGGCTGCATGGCGTCTATGAATTTCTGCAAAACCACTTCAGCCTCATCCGGTTGCGTATCGTAATCTGCCGCGACCGCCACCAGCGCCGAACCGCGTCGGGCGCCGCTCAGGTGGTCCCAAGCCTCCCACGCCTTGGCCAGATAAGGGGAAATGACCATGTGGCCGCCTTCCCAATAACCGCTCCATACCAGCCGCTTGCGCAACCCATCGGTCAGGCGCGTCGCTTGCATCGGCCATTCGACAGCGCCGGCCTGGATGCGTACTTGGCCCGCGCTGCCCAGATAACGCCAGCGCTCGTCACGAGCGTACAGACTGTTCTGCGTGCTGACCAACTTGGCGTCCGAGCGCTGTTGTCGGTAATAGGCGATGTAGAGATGCACCGTTTGGCCATTCAGCCGATACTGGCTGCGGACAATCACATCCGCGCCGCTGAACTGTGGCTCCCAAGCGCCCGTATCCGCTTCTGGTCCCTGCCAGGAAGCGACCGCCGAGGGCGCTTGCAGCACAATCGGCGCAATCGCCAAATCCTCGCGATCGGCCCACATCGCCCACAAGGGACCCACTGCCGCCGCAAGGATCACCGCTACCGTCCACCCGACTCCAGCCTCCAGCCTCCAGCCTTTGGATTCCAGGTTCCCTGTCGGCGGATCATCGGTCTCTTGATCCTTATCCCTGAGTCCTTGCACTCCGTCTTCTTGCGCTTCCTGCCAGAACGAGCCGATCCAGAACATCAGCAACACGACGAGGCCGAAGAAAAACCAGCCGTAGATGAGATGATCCACACCAGTCGCGTATTTCATGTCGCTTAGATGGGCGATCATCACAATACCGTAAGCACGGGCGCCATTCGCGATGATCGGCATGACCACGGATAGCGCGATGAACGCCAACCGCCGCCAGATACTGCGATAGGTCAGATAAGCATAGAGAAATCCCAGCGCCACCGAAGCGATGAGATAACGCAAGCCGCTACAGGCTTCGGCAACCTGGAAATTGCCGGAGGGAATGATGATGTGCAACCCTTCCCATAACACCGGAATTCCGGTCAGGCGCAAGCCTTCAACCGTGAACCAAGCAGTAACCTGTTGCAGGGGAAGAATCAGCGCCTCGCCGACCGGTACGGCGAACAGAAGATAAGCTAGGGGAAATGCGATCGCCCACGCGACTTGACCACCCAGCAGCGTGTAAACGGCGACCTGCATCATTCCGACCAGAGCAAACTGTCTGACCACGGCCACCTGCGCTGCCTCTGCGACCA